>DATFFY010000021.1:0-4554 GCA_035249805.1 Acidimicrobiales bacterium
TCGGCGCGCTGGGCCTGCCCTTGCGGCTCGACCTGCGCGAGCCGACCACCGTCGGACCGCGGCGCGGCCGCGTGGCGCTCGACCTCGTGGAGGCCCGGCACGTGCTCTTCATGGCCACCCGCCCCGGCACCCTCCTCGCCGAGGCGGCCCGCCGCCGCATCCCGGTCGGCTAGAGGGGTCTGGGTAGTGTCGACCGCCATGGCCGAGGGCACCGGGTTCGCGGCGGCGCAGCAGCGCCACGACGAGCTGAGCCGCACGGTGCGCGACGCGCGCTACCGGTACTACGTGCTGTCGGACCTCGCGATGCCGGATGCCGCGTTCGACGAGCTCCTCGCGGAGCTCGAGGCGATCGAGGCCGAGTTCCCGGTGCTGCGCACGCCCGACAGCCCCACGCAGCAGGTCGGCGCGCCCGTCGACGAGGCCTTCCCGCCGTTCGAGCACCTCGAGGCGATGATGTCCCTCGACAACGTGTTCGGCGAGGCCGACCTCCGGGCCTGGTCCGAGCGGGTCGTGCGGGGCCTCGGGGGGGCGGACGTGCGCTGGTCCTGCGAGCTGAAGATCGACGGCACGGCCATCAACTGCGTGTACCGCAAGGGCGTGCTGGCCGTGGGGGCCACCCGGGGCACCGGCACCGTCGGCGAGACCGTCACCCAGCAGCTCCTGACGCTGGACGACGTGCCCTACCGCCTCGACGACGACGACCCGCCCGAGGTCATCGAGATCCGCGGCGAGGTGTACTACCCGATCGAGAGGTTCGACCGGATGAACGAGGAGCGCATCGAGCGGGGCGAGCCGGCCTTCATGAACCCCCGCAACGCGGCGTCGGGCGCGCTGCGCCAGAAGGACCCGACGAAGGTGGCCGAGCGGCCGCTGGCGATGTGGATCCACGGCCTCGGGCACGTCGAGGGTCGCGAGTTCGCCACGGCCTCTGAGTTCCTCGGGTGGGCCCGCGCCGTCGGCCTGCCCGTGCCGGCCGAGTCGCAGGTCGTCGAGTCGATCGACGAGGTGTGGGCCCTGATCGAGGACTTCACCGCCCGGCGCCACGACTTCGGCTTCGAGGTCGACGGCGTGGTCGTCAAGGTCGACGACATGGCGCAGCGGCGGGCCCTCGGCGCCACGGCCAAGGCCCCACGGTGGGCCATCGCCTACAAGATGGCGCCGATCGAGCAGCAGACGATCCTGCGGGCGATCGAGGTGAACGTCGGCCGTACGGGCAAGGCCACGCCGTTCGCGGTGCTCGAGCCCGTCGCCGTCGCCGGCGTCACGATCACGAACGCGACGCTGCACAACGAGGTCCAGGTGCTGGCCAAGGACGTGCGGGTCGGCGACACCGTCATCGTCCGCCGGGCCGGCGACGTGATCCCCGAGGTGGTCGGCAGCGTCAAGGACAAGCGGCCGAAGGGGGCCGAGGCGTGGCGCATGCCCGCCGCCTGCCCCGCCTGCGGACAGCCGCTGGTGCGCCCCGAGGGCGAGGGCCACCACTTCTGCGAGAACGTCGACTGCCCCAGCCGCATCGCGCAGTCGCTCATCCACCTCGCGTCGCGCGGCGCCCTCGACATCGAGGGGCTGGGCGAGAAGACCGTCACCCAGTTCCGCGCCCTCGGGTGGCTCGAGGACCTCGCCGACGTGTTCCGGCTGCACGAGCGCCGCGACGAGCTCCTCGCGCTCCCGGGCTGGAAGGACCGCAGCGTCGACAAGCTCCTCGACGGCATCCGGGCTGGGTCGCAGCGCCCGCTGGAGCGGTTGCTCGTGGCGCTGAACATCCGCCACGTGGGTCCGACGGTGGCCCGCGACCTGGCCCGTCACCTGCGCACGCTCGACGCGGTCGCCGCCGCGCCCGCGGAGCAGATCGCGGCCATCGCCGGCATCGGACCGACCATCGCGGCTGCCGTGCGGGCCTGGTTCGACACGCCCCGCAACGCCGAGCTGGCCCGCGAGCTCGTCCGCCTGGGCGTCCGGAGCGACACCGACCTCGCCGAACCGGCCGCGGTGGAGTCCCTCCCGCTCGCGGGCACGACGTTCGTGATCACCGGCACGCTCGACCGCTCCCGCGACGAGATCAAGGCCGACCTCGAGGCGCTCGGCGCCAAGGTCAGCGGCAGCGTCTCGGCGAAGACGACGGCGCTCATCGCGGGCGACGAGGCCGGCACGAAGCTCGACAAGGCCGAGGAGAAGGGCGTCCCCGTCCTCGACCAGGCCGGCCTCGACCGACTCCTGGCCGGCGACGCGTTGGCGGAGCTGCTCTAGCCCCTCAGCTCTCGAAGAACTCGGTCAGCAGCGCGGCGAGCTCGGCGGGGTTGGTCATCTGCGGGACGTGGCCGGCCTGCTCCATCGTCGTCCGCTCGATGGTCGGCACCCGCTCCGCGAGGACGTCGATCACCTTCCAGAACCACGGCAGGCTCTCGGCGCCCTGCGAGACCAGCACGCGGCCGGGGTAGGCGGCGAGCCCGTCCACATCGAGGTCGTCCCAGTCCGGGTCCCGGCCCTCGTCGAGGAAGGTCGCCGCGTGCCGGAGGAACAGCTGCTGCACCGGGTCGGGCAGCTCCTGCCAGGCGCCAGGACCGAAGGCGACGTTGTCGACGAAGGACTCCGCCCCCTCAGCCGTGCGGCCCTCCTCCAGCAGCGCGTAGACCTGCCCCATCAACCCGCGCTGCTCCTCGACGAGATCCGGCGCGACCGCGTCCGCGAACCGCAGCAGCGGCGGCTCGTGCCCGCTCACCCGCGTGAAGACCTCGGGCCGCCGAGCGGCGGCGCCGAGCACGATGGACGCACCGAACGAGTTGCCCGACACGTTGGCCGGGGAGAGCCGGAGCGCCTCGACGAGGCCCACGAGGTCGTCCTCGTCCTCCGAGCGGCGGCCCTGGCCGGGCGGGGCCGTGCTCTGCCCGTGCCCCCTGCGGTCGTAGGTGATCACCTCGAACCGCTCGGCGAGGATCGGGGCGGTGAGGAGCCAGCCCGTCGAGTCGCCCCACGACCCGTGGACCATGACGAGCGGCGGCCCCGACCCCTCCCGCTCGTAGTGGATGTCTGCGCCGTTCACCTGTTGCGTGGGCATCGCCGCCCTCCTTCGTGTGGCTAGGTCACATCGAAGCACCAGGTGGTGCGCTCGTCGTCGACGCCGCGCCCGACCGCGGTGCGCCACGCGATCGCGACCACGCAGGTCTGACCGGCCGGCAGCTCCTCGATGACCTTGCCTTCGCCGGGCGTGAAGAACACCTGGTGCTGCTCGGGGACGAGTCGCAGCTCGGACCGTGGGATCTCGACGTCGTTGACCACGAGCGTGCCCTCGTAGCCCGGGGCGAGGTCGACGCCGAGCTCCTGCTGCCGGAGGATCTCGGACCCGCTGCGGGGGATGAGGTGCTCGACGACGGTCCGCTTCCCCGACTGGGTCGCCGGCGTGTCCTCGTCGGTCTCGGTCCGGATCACGGCCGCGGCCATGGCCGCAGCGGCGACGAGGACGCCGAGGAGGACGAGCAGCTTGAAGCGCCGGTCGGCCGCGGCGCGGTCAGGGTCGGCGGGGACGGCCATGGCGGGACTCCGGTGCGGGGAGGGGGACAGGGGGGAACGCGTGGAGGGACCCGGCCAGCAGGACGATGGCCGAGAGGGCGGCGACGGCGAGGGCGATCCGCACCGCCCCGTTCGTGTCCCGGGCGCCGAGCAGGAACAGGAGGGTCGTGCCCTCGAGGAGGAACAGCCCGAGGGCGGGCCCGGCCCGCAGCTTCAGCACCCGGGCGGCGAAGATCCACTTCGTCGACAGGAACAGGATGATCATGACCCGCAGGCCGGGGGTCAGCTCCTCCCGGCCGGCGATGATCCCGGCCTCTACCACGGTCTCCACGGCCACCAGCCCGGCGGCCACCCGGAGGCGCACGGGGGTGGGCACCGCCCCAGTGTGTCCCCTGGAGGTGCTCCGGGACGACCTGGGGGCGGCGATACCCTCGACAGGTGGTCGTGTCCCGTTCGACGGACCAGATCGGTCGCGTCCTCAGCGGCCGCTACCGCCTGATCGCCCCCGTGGGCACGGGCGCGTCCGCCCAGGTGTTCCTGGCCGACGACGTCCGGCTCAAGCGCCGGGTGGCCGTCAAGGTCCTCCACGAGGCGCTGGCCGAGGACGAGTCCTTCCTGCGCCGCTTCCGGGCCGAGGCCCAGGCGGCCGCCGCGCTGAACCACCCGAACATCCTCGCCGTCTACGACTGGGGCGACGACGACGGCACGCCGTACCTGGTCACGGAGTACCTCGGCGGCGGCAGCCTCCGCACGATGCTCGACCGGGGCACGCGGCTGTCGCCGAGCCAGGCCCTGCTCGTGGGCCTCCAGGCCACCCGCGCCCTCGACTACGCCCACCGCCGCGGGTTCGTCCACCGCGACGTGAAGCCGGCCAACCTCCTCTTCGGCGAGGACGGCCGGCTCCGCATCGCGGACTTCGGCCTGGCCCGGGCGCTGGCCGAGGCGGCGTGGACCGAGCCGCAGGGCGCGGTGCTGGGCACGGCCCGGTACGCGTCACCCGAGCAGGCGCAGGGCGAGGCGGTCGACGGTCGAGCCGACGTGTACTCC
>DATFFY010000022.1:0-3035 GCA_035249805.1 Acidimicrobiales bacterium
CTCATCGACAACGCCGCCAGGTACGGCGGGGGCGCCACCAGCGTGTCCACCGCGGCGACCGCGCTCGCCGCCGGTCGCCTCGACACGCGCGTCGAGTCGAGCACGGACCCGGACCTGCGCTCCATCACGGAGTCCTTCAACGACATGGCCCAGGCCCTCCAGGACCGCATCGAGCAGGACGGTCGCTTCGCGTCCGACGTGAGCCACGAGCTGCGGTCGCCGCTGATGACGCTCACCGCGTCCATCGAGGTGATGCAGAACCAGCGCGAGGACCTGCCGGAGCGGTCCCGGGCCGCGCTCGACCTCATGGCCGGCGACGTCGACCGGTTCCAGCAGCTGGTGGAGGACCTGCTCGAGATCTCGCGGTTCGACGCCGGCGTCGCCCGCCTCGAGCTCGAGGAGGTGCACCTGGCCGAGCTCGTCATGCAGGCGGTGAGCCACTCCACCGACGCCGACGTGCCCGTCGAGCTCGACGCCGCGCTGGCCGGCCTCGTGGTGCACGCGGACAAGCGCCGCATCGTCCGCGTCATCGCCAACCTCATCGACAACGCCGGCAAGTACGGCGGAGGGGCCACGAGCGTGTCCCTGCGGCGGGTCGACGACGGGATCCAGATCGCGGTCGAGGACCGTGGCCCCGGCGTGCCCGACGACGACCGCAACCTCATCTTCGACCGCTTCTCGCGCGGCGCGAGCGCCGGCCGCCGCGGGCACACCGAGGGCGTCGGCCTGGGCCTCGCCCTCGTGGCCGAGCACGTGACCCTCCACGGCGGCCGGGTCTGGGTCGACGGTCGCGCCGACGGGGACGAGGGCGCCCGCTTCGTCGTGGAGCTGCCGGTGGAGGACCACGAGTGAGACGGCCCTTCCTGGTCCTCGTGGCGGCGCTGCTGCTCTCGGCCGGCTGCGGGCTGTCGGAGAACAGCGAGCCGCGCGTCATCGCGGCGGCCGACGTCCCCGAGGAGCTGATCGACCCCAACCCCGCGACGAGCACGACGGTGGTGCCCTCCCCCACGACCACGGTGGTGTCCGTGTACTACGTGGTCCAGGAGGCCGGCCAGACGCGCCTGATCGCCCGGCCCCGCGAGGTCGCCGACGCGAGCCGGGCCGCGGACCGCCTCGCCGCGCTGCTGCTGCCACCCACCCCCGACGAGGTCGCGGCCGGCATCCTCACGTCGATCCCCGCGGACACGGTGGTCATCGACACGGACCTCGTCGGCGACGAGCTCGTCGTCGATCTGTCCGCCTCCCTGTTCGACGTGCAGGGCGAGGAGCTGCGCAACGCGTTCGCGCAGCTCGTCTGGACCGCCACCGAGCTCGACAGCGTGCGTCGCGTCCGCTTCCGGGTCGACGGCCAGGACGTCAACGCCCCCGACGCCAACGGCATCGAGCAGTCCCGCGCCGTCCAGCGCGGCGACTACGTCCTCCTCGCCCCCGGCTAGTTTTCGTCCTCGGCCGCCTTCGGCGGCCTGCGGCGAGCTTGGAGAGCGTGCGCCCTCCGGGCGCGCTCACTGCGGCTCGGGACCGGCGAAGCCGGATCCACTCGCGGGCGCACGAACTCCAAGCTCGACCGAGCTCGCCGAAGGCGAGCGAGCGTCGAAACGGCTATTCGAAGAACACGCGGGCGACGTCGAAGAGCTCGGGGTCGACGAGCTTGAGCTCGCCCACGGCCTCGGCCAGCGGGACCCGGACGATCGACCCGGCGCGGAGGGCGACCATCGTGCCGAAGGCGCCGTCGTGCACCGCGTCGATGGCGGCCACCCCGAACCGCGTGGCGAGGACCCGGTCGAACGCCGTGGGTGTGCCGCCCCGCTGCACGTGGCCGAGGGTGGTCACGCGGGTCTCGTAGCCGGTGCGGGCCTCGATCTGCTCGGCCAGGCGCGTGCCGATCCCACCGAGGCGCACGTGCCCGAAGGCATCGACCTCGCCGGACACGAGCTCCATGGTCCCCTCCTTGGGTGTGGCCCCCTCGGAGACCACGACGATCGAGGCCAGCCGCTTGCCCTCGGTGTGGCGGTGGCGGATCGCCTCGCACACGGCCTCCACGTCGAAGGGGTGCTCGGGGATGAGGGTGATCGTGGCCCCGCCGGCGATGCCGGCCCAGGCGGCGATGTGGCCGGCGTGGCGCCCCATCACCTCGACCACCATGACGCGGTCGTGGCTCTCGGCCGTCGTGTGCAGCCGGTCGATGGCGTCGACGCAGATCTGCACCGCCGTGTCGAACCCGAACGTGAGCTCCGTGGCCGACAGGTCGTTGTCGATGGTCTTCGGCACCCCCACCACCGGCACGCCCTCGGCGGCGAGCTTGTTGGCCACGCCGAGGGTGTCCTCGCCGCCGATCGCGACGAGCGCGTCCACCTCGTGCTCGGCCAGCGTGGCCTTCACCTGCTCGGGTCCGCCGTCGACCTTGTACGGGTTCGTCCGGGACGAGCCGAGGATCGTGCCACCCCGGGGCAGGAGTCCCCGGAACGCCTCGACGCCGAGCGGTACGGCGCGACCCTCGAGGACGCCCTTCCAGCCGTCCAGGAAGCCGAGCAGCTCGTCGCCGTACTGGCGCTCGCCCTTCCGGGCCACAGCTCGCATCACGGCGTTGAGGCCCGGGCAGTCGCCCCCGCCCGTCAGCATCGCGACTCGCATCGCTTCCTCCGCTTGCGTTCGACCGACCCGATCGACGCTATCGCTAGTGTGCGCCGCTGATGTCCGTGGTCCTCTCCATCGATGCCGGCACCACGGGGGTGCGCGCCGCGGCGTTCCGCGAGGACGGCTCGGCCGCCGACTACGCGTACCGAGAGTTCGCGCAGCACTTCCCGCAGCCGGGCTGGGTCGAGCACGACGCCCTCGAGATCTGGCAGACGGTGCAGGCGACGCTGGTCGAGCTGGTGGGGCGGCTCGAGGAGCCGATCGCCGCCGTGGGGATCACCGACCAGCGGGAGACGATCGTGGCGTGGGACCGCCGCACCGGCCGGCCCCTCCACCGCGCCGTCGTGTGGCAGGACCGCCGCACGGCGGCGCGCTGCGACGCGCTGCGGGCCGAGGGGCGC
>DATFFY010000023.1:0-2632 GCA_035249805.1 Acidimicrobiales bacterium
GGTACATCGGGTCGTCGGCCCCGGTCCGCGCGGAGCCGAAGACCGAGATCGCCGGGCCCAGCTCGGCCAGCGCGCCGAAGCCCTCGACGAACTCGCTCTGGATCCGCATCACCCGCCACGGGTCGGTGTGCACCCAGTCCGAGGGGCCCCGCGAGTCGAGCAGCCGCTGGTCCGTCGTACTGGACTGGAACTGGTTGCGCCGCATCACCGTGCGGCCGCGGTTCTTCTCCGGGCCGTTCCCGCCGCCCAGGCTCATCGGCCGCCCCCGAGCCATGAGCGCAGCTGTGCCTCCACGGTGCGGATGTGCTCGAGCGGCACGAACTCCTCCTGCTTGTGCGCCAGGTGCGGGTCGCCGGGTCCGAAGTTGACCGCGGGGATGCCGAGCTCGCTGAACCGCGCCACGTCGGTCCACCCGAACTTCGGGTTGGCCACCCCACCGACGGCCTCGATGAACGCAGCCGCGGCCGGGACGGACAGGCCGGGCATCGCCGACGGTGCCGAGTCGCTGACCTCGATCTCGAAGCCGTCGAAGACCTCACGCATGTGCGCGAGCGCCTCGTCCTCGGAGCGGTCCGGGGCGAACCGGTAGTTCACCGAGACACGGCACTCGTCGGGCAGGACGTTGCCCGCGACGCCGCCGGAGATGAACACCGCGTTGAGGCCCTCGCGGTACTCCAGTCCGTCGATGACAGGCCGGCGCGGTTCATACGTGTTCAGCCGGGCGAGCACCTCCGCCGCGCCGTGGATCGCGTTCACGCCCTTCCAGGAGCGGGCGGAGTGCGCGCGCTCGCCGCGGGTCACCACGTCGACGCGCATGGTGCCCTGGCAGCCTGCCTCGACGACGGCGTCGGAGGGTTCCATCAGGATCGCGAAGTCCGCCTCGAGCAGCTCCGGGTGGCTCTCGCCGAGCAGCTTGAGACCGTTGCGCTCGGCCTCGACCTCCTCGCACTCGTAGAACAGGAACGTGATGTCGCGGTTGGGCTCCGGCATGGTCGCGGCGATCCGCAGGGCCACCGCACAGCCGCCCTTCATGTCACAGCTGCCGAGCCCGTGCAGGTTGTCGTCGTCGCGGCGCGCCGGGAGGTTGTCGTTGAGCGGAACGGTGTCGAGGTGGCCGGCGATCACCACCCGTTCAGCACGCCCCTGGTTCGTCCGGGCCACCACGGTGTTCGCGAACCGGCTCACCTCGAGGTGCGGCAGCGCGCGCAGCGCGGACTCGACCGCGTCGGCGATCGCCTGCTCGTTGCCGCTGACCGACTCGATGTCGACCAGCTGCTCGGTCAGCGTGACGGCGTCGACGCGGAGGTCGAGGCCGGTGGAGAGGTCAAGACTCATGCGTCCATCTCATCACGCGGCTCGAACACGCAGAACTCGTTTCCCTCCGGGTCGGCCATCACGTGCCAGCGGATCTCGTCGTCCTTGGCTCGCAGCAGGGTTGCCCCGGCCGCCTCCATCACGCCCGGATCGGCGTACACGTCCCAGTGGATCCGGTTCTTCACGGTCTTCGGCTCGGGCACCCGTCCGAACGTGATCGCCTCGAACGGCATGCCGGGCACGTTCCGGATCCCCCACCACTCCGGCGTGTCGTGGCTCTCCGGCTCGGTCGCGAACACCTCCGCCCACCAGCGGGCGATCTCCTCGGCGTCGACCGCGTCGACCACCAGCTGGAAGAACCGGTAGTCCGGCGGGCTCTGCCGGAGGAAGGCGCAGAACTCGCCACCGTCGGGGTCGCGCATCACCGTCCACGGGAACCCCGACTCCTCAGCCGGTAGCACGACGGCGGCGCCGGCGTCCACGAGCTCCTGGATCGAGGCGGCATGCACGTCGAGGTGCACCCGGTGCTTGACGGACTTCTCCTCGGGAACCCGGCAGATCGCGATGCCCTGCCCCTCGACCTCACCCACGACGGCCCCGTCCTCCTCGTCGGGCTCGAAGCGGAGTCCGAGCACGTCGGCGTAGAACCGGCCGATGTCGTGGCCGCCGGTGGTGTCGAGGCACAGCTCCTTCCAGCGGGCCCGTGCGGTCATCGACGTCTCCTTCGGCTCGGTTGGGTGGTTTCGATAGCGTGGCACACGTGAACGACACCAACCAGCAGGCCGCCGAGGCTGCACCCGCCGACCTCCCGACCAGCGCGTGGGCCTTCGGGCTCGCCACGATCGCGGGCACCGACGAGGCCGCGGAGGGCGTCGTGCTCGACACCTGGTACCCGTCGCCCGGGCTGGGGACCGGCGAGGACAGCAGCGCTCCGGAGGAGCTGCGCGCGCTCGAGGGCGTCGACGAGGTACGCCGGGTGCGCCGGACCGTCGTGCGCACCGAGATCAAGGACCTCCAGTCCGCCCCGGAGGACACCCATGACGCGTGGCTGCGACTGCACCTGCTCAGCGCCCGGCTGGTGGTTCCGCACAGCATCAACCTGGACGGCATCTTCGGCCAGCTCGCCAACGTGGTGTGGACCAGCGCGGGCCCCTGCGCGGTGGACGGGTTCGAGGAGACCCGGCTGCGCCTCAAGGCCGCCGGCGTTCACGTCAGCGTGTTCGGCGTGGACAAGTTCCCCAGGATGACCGACTACGTGCTGCCGACGGGGGTCCGGATCGCCGACGCCGACCGGGTCCGCCTCGGGGCGCACCTGGCC
>DATFFY010000024.1:0-3256 GCA_035249805.1 Acidimicrobiales bacterium
CGCCGTTCGGCCTCCGCGATCCGGGCCTCGGCCGCCGCGACGCGCTGCCGCGCCTCGCGCAGCTGCGCGTCCTGGCGGTCGATGGCGACCGCGAGGCGCTCCAGGAACTCGTCGACGTCCTGGGTGCTGTAGCCACCGCGCTTGGCTTCACGGAACTCGGCGTCGTGCAGCACCTGGGCGGTCAGGTCCATGCGGGCGATCGTAGCCACCTCCCCTCAGCCGAAGATCGCCCCACTAGCCGCAGATCGCCCCTCGGAGGAGCTGCAGGCCGAGGATCACGATGATGGGCGACAGGTCCAGCGCCATGGCGCCGAGGCGCACCGGCGGGATGGCCCGGCGCAGCGGCCCCAGCACCGGCTCGGTGACCGAGTACAGCGCGCTGTTGACCTGGGCCAGGAACGTCCCCGGCGTCACCGGGAACCAGGACAGCAGGATGCGGGCGAAGACCGCGATGAAGTAGAGGAACAGGAGGGTGCAGACGATGCCCAAGGGAGGTGTCAGCCCTCGCCGTAGCCGTGCTCTTGGAGCCGCCGGCGCTCCTCGGCCGACACCTCGACGTTCGAGGGCGTGAGGAGGAAGACCTGGTTGGCGACGCGCTCCATCTGGCCGCCGACGCCGTAGCAGAGGCCGGAGGCGAAGTCGATGATCCGGCGGGACAGGTCACGGTCGACGTTCTGCAGGTTGACGATCACCGGCAGGTTGACCTTGAGCTTGTCCGCCACCTCCTGGGCGTGGTTGAAGGACGTCGGCGCGACCACGTGCGGCTTGGCCGTCTGCACCGGCTGCAACGGGCGCACCACGGCGGTGCGCGGGCGCGCCGCGGGATCGCCGCCGTCGCCGACGGGCTGGGGGCGGACCGGCTGGGTGCCGATCGTGCGCACCGAGCGCGACGGGCTCATCTCCGGCTCGGGCGGCAGGTCGTGCGGGGCGGGCGGCGAGGCGGGGTACCGGCTCTGCGCGGGGGCGGTGGGGCGCACGGGACCGACCGCGGGGTCTTCCATCGGCTCGTAGTCGTCGTACTCGTCGTCGGGTCCGAGCCCGAGGTACAGCATCGCTCTGCGCCACATGGAAGCCATGGGTCCCTCCTATGGGACGTTGACCCTAGTTTGTTCCCCGAACAAGGCTCGGCCGACGCGCAGCATCGTGCTGCCCTCGGCCACCGCCACCTCGAGGTCGTCGCTCATCCCCATCGACCGCTCCGGCAGCGCGAGGCGGTCGGCGAGCGCACCGAGCGCGCGGAAGCCCGCGCGTGCGTCCTCAGGGCGTCCGTGGGCGCCGATGGCCATGAGGCCGCGCACCTCGAGGCCGAGGTCGGTGCACCCCTCGACGACCGAGGGGGCCATCGCCGGCGCGCAGCCGCCCTGTTGGGGCGCGCCGCTCACGTTGACCTGCACGAGCACGGCCGCCCCGGGTGCGTGCCGGGCGACCTCGGCGGCCAGCGACAGGCGGTCGATCGATTGCCAGAGGTGCACGTCGGGCGCGATCTGGCGGACCTTGTTGCGCTGGAGGCGCCCGATCCAGTGCCACCGGGCGGGGACCTCCTCGAGGGCGGCGGCCTTGTCCGCCAGCTCCCTGGCGTAGCTCTCCCCCAGGTCCGCGAGCCCGGCCTCGACCGCAGCGCGGGCCGCGGCAGCGGGCTGGCCCTTGGTGACGGCGACCACGCGCACCGCCGCCGGATCGCCTCCCGCATCGAGGATGCGGGACCGGATGCGCTCGGCCGCGACAGCCACCCCGGCGGCCGTCGGCCCGGACTCGCCTACTTGAGGAACGAGGGGACGTCGAAGTCGTCGTCGCCCTCGAGGTCGAGGTCCTCGTCCTCGGTGTCGTCGCCGAACACCGCCGACCGGGACGGCTCTCCGCCGACGCGCCCGCCCCGGCGGTCGTCCCACCGGTCGAAGCCCGCGGCGATGACCGTGACGCGCACCTCGTCGCCCATGTCGTCGTCGATCACGGTGCCGAAGATGATGTTGGCGTCGGGGTGGGCCACGCCGTGGATGACCTCGGCGGCCTCGTTCACCTCGTAGAGGCCGAGGTCGCTGCCGCCGGCGATCGTGAGGAGGATGCCGCGTGCGCCTTCGATCGAGGCCTCGAGCAGCGGGCTCGAGATGGCGCCGCGTGCGGCGTTGAGGGCCCGGCCCTCGCCCGACGCGTAGCCGATGCCCATGAGCGCGGAGCCCGCGTTGCTCATGATCATCTTCACGTCGGCGAAGTCGGTGTTGATGAGGCCCGGCGTCGTGATGAGGTCGGTGATGCCCTGGACGCCCTGGAGCAGGACCTCGTCCGCCATCTTGAAGGCGTTCAGCATCGAGGTCTTGTCGTTCGACACGGTGATGAGCCGGTCGTTCGGGATCACGATGAGGGTGTCGACCTTCTCCTTGAGGCGCTGGATGCCCTGCTCGGCCTGGACCGAGCGGCGGCGCCCCTCGAACGCGAACGGCCGGGTGACGACGCCGATGGTCAGCGCCCCGATGTTCTTGGCGATCTCGGCCACGACCGGCGCGCCGCCGGTGCCGGTGCCGCCGCCCTTGCCCGCGGTGATGAACACCATGTCGGCGCCCTTGAGGACCTCTTCGATCTCCTCGCGGTGCTCCTCGGCGGCCTGCTGCCCGACCTCGGGGTCCGAGCCGGCGCCGAGGCCGCGGGTGAGCTCGCGCCCGATGTCGAGCTTCACGTCGGCGTCGCTCATGAGCAGCGCCTGCGCGTCCGTGTTGATGGCGATGAACTCGACACCCTTGAGGCCGGCATCGATCATGCGGTTGACGGCGTTGACGCCGCCGCCACCGATGCCCACCACCTTGATGACCGCGAGGTAGTTCTGCGGGTTGCCGACCATGGGGAATTCGTACCTCCATGAAGGAGCGGTGGGAAGGCGCAGGAGCTGCGCCGTGCCGGGCACCGCTCGCACGCCCGGTCTGAAGGTCGAGTCGAGGTAGAGCCGTTCTCCACCTGACAGTTTGGTCGAGAGGCTACGAGCAGCCGTCGCGACGGGTCAAGACCGGACTTGTGGGCGCGGTGAGGTCCAGCGTCCCCAGGCAGGTGAGGTCGACCTGGGCGAGCACGGTCTCGAGGGAGCGCAGCTTGGCCGTGAGCCGCTCGGTGTCCCCGAACACGACCTCGCCCCCCTGCAGCAGCGTGGCGGTGAGCTCCTCGCCCACGGACACGGCGGCGATCGCCCCGGGGACGGCCGAGCCCAGGCGCTCGGCCAGGGCGAGGGCGTCGAGGGTCTCGGGGGGCAGGCTCTGGCCGGGGGGCCGCT
>DATFFY010000025.1:0-2799 GCA_035249805.1 Acidimicrobiales bacterium
TGGTCCAGGCCTTCTTCGCCGCGGCGCGCGGCGGCGACCTGCAGGCCCTCGTCTCGGTGCTCGACCCCGACGTCGTCAGCCGCGTCGAGCTGCCCGGCGGCCGGTCGCGCACCGCGCGCGGCGCCGAGGAGGTCGCCGCCAGCGCGATGACCTACGCGAACCCGCGGGCCGAGCTGCAGCCGGTCGTCGTCAACGGCAGCGCCGGCGTCGTCGCCCGGATCAACGGCCGGCCGGTGGCCGTCATGGGCTTCACCATCCGGAACGGCAGGGTCGCCGCGATCGACGGGATCAACGACCCCGGCCGGCTCTCGTTGCTGGACCTGCCCTCGCAGAGCTGATCCGTGTGCCCCGCGGCGTGCTCGGGTAGGCGCGCGGACGCACACAGCGACGCGACACACAGGAGCACAGCCATGGCAGGAGACCTGGACGGCGTGCGGGTGGCGATCTTGACGGCCAACGAGGGCGTGGAGCGGATCGAGCTCACGGACCCGCGGCAGGCCCTGCTCGACGCAGGCGCCACCGTGACGCACATCGCCCCGAAGGCGGGCGACGTGCAGACCATGGACCACCTCGACAAGGCCGAGGTGGTGCAGGCCGAGCGCAGCACCACGGACGTGGGCGTCCACGACTTCGACGCGCTGCTGCTCCCCGGTGGCGTCGCCAACCCCGACCAGCTCCGCCGTGACCATCCCGCGGTGGAGCTGGTCAAGGCCTTCTTCCAGGACGGCAAGCCGGTGGCCGCCATCTGCCACGCGCCGTGGACCCTCGTCGAGGCCGGCGTCGTGCGGGGCCGCGTGCTGACCAGCTGGCCGAGCCTGCAGACCGACATCCGCAACGCCGGGGCCCGCGACTGGGTCGACAAGCAGGTGGTCGTGTGCGACCACGGCGCGTCGTTGCTCGTGACGAGTCGCAAGCCCGACGATCTGCCGGCGTTCGACGAGGCGATGGTCGAGGCCTTCCACCGCGGCCGGCGCACACCGACCGACGTGGCCGCCAGCCCGAGCGCGGGCGTGCTCGACCCGATCGTCCTGTTCCCGCCCGAGCCGAGCGAACCGGGGTGATCGCATGGCCAAGTACCTCGTCAACGACGACGCCGTCGCCCACTGCCGCCGGCTGATCGACGCCCACCAGTACGTCCTGCGCAGCGAGTGGCAGCAGGCCCAGCCCGGTGCCGATCAGCAGAACGCCTTCCTCGACCACCACTCGTGGGACGAGTACGCGGCCTGGCACCTCGGCCTGACCGAAGGGGCCAACGACGAGACCAAGGCCAGGTACGCGTTCGTCTACGGCGACCTCCGGCGGGTGCACCGCAGCGGGCTCATCGCCTGCGTGTACCGGGCCTCGGAGTGGGACCACAAGGACATCGAGCTCGCCGCCCACGGCCTGCTCCAGCACCTGGACCGCACCCGGTCCTGACCGGCTCAGCGCGGCGGCGTCACCAGCTGGCGTCGGCGGCGTGCCACTCGTAGCCGTACGGGCAGCGATGGGTGGCGGTGCGGTGCGTGCAGCCCCCGAGGATGACCTTGCCGCGGCGGGCGGCGTCGACGAGGGCGGCCGACGGCTCGCCGTACACGATGCGCAGGCCGGGGAGGCCACAGGCGGGGCAGGGGCGGCGGAGGCTGTCGTAGCGCTCGTCGGCGGTCGCGTCGTGGACGAGGTGCAGCTCCGTGGTCGAGAAGAGGAGAGGAGCGGTCGCGGTCATCGACCACCAGCCTGCGCCGCGGGCGCCGCGTCCACCATGGGCCGAACGGCCTGAAAAGCGACCAACCGGGCCTCGGCGGCGGCTCGGCCCGGGCGGGTGAGCCGGCGCCACCAAGGCCCGGTTGGTGAGGCGTCACCGCCCCCGGTCAGTGCCGGGCGAGGTGACGAGAGCGGCGAGGGTGCGAGCGGGGGTCCGAGTCGAGGCGGGACATGCTGACGATGAGCACGAGCGCGACCAGGACCGTCACGAGCAGGATGCCGGTGAGCTCCGCAGCGAGGTCGGGCAGGAACAGCATGCGTCGAGTGTGCCCAGGACCCCTAGGAGCCAACCATGGGCCGTCCAGCCCATTTCTGGGTACGAACCGCCCATGACGTTGCCGAAGATCGCAAATCGTGAGGAGTGGCGGGCGGCTCGGATCGACCTCCTGCAGAAGGAGAAGGACCTCACCAAGCGACACGACGCGCTCAGCACGCAGCGCCGCGAGCTGCCGATGGTCGAGATCACGAAGGACTACGCGTTCGAGGGCCCGGACGGCACCGTCGGGCTGGGTGACCTCTTCGACGGTCGCCCGCAGCTGATCGTGTACCACTTCATGTTCCACCCGGAGTGGGAGGACGGCTGCTCGAGCTGCACGGCCGGCGTGGTCGAGGCGTCGCCCGGCTTCCTGGAGCACCTGCGCACGCGGGACACGACCTACGTGCTCGTCTCGCGGGCCCCGCTCGAGAAGCTCCAGCGGTGGAGCGACAAGCAGGGCTTCGTCGTGCCTTGGTACTCCACGAACGACGGGGACTTCAGCTACGACTTCGGCACCACGATCGACGCGTCGAGGGGCTTCGACGAGTACAACTTCCGCTCGCTCGACGAGTACGCGGCGATGGGCCAGGAGTCGATGCGGGACGCCGAGCAGCCCTACGACATGCCGGGACAGAGCTGCTTCCTGCGCGCCGACGACCGCATCTTCCACACCTACTCCGTGTACGCCCGCGGCCTCGAGTCGCTCGGCGGCTCGTACTACTTCCTCGACAACACGGCGCTCGGCCGCCAGGAGGACTGGGAGGAGCCCAAGGGGCGCAGCAGCTCGCTCCGCTCGAACCAGC
>DATFFY010000026.1:0-7367 GCA_035249805.1 Acidimicrobiales bacterium
CCCTGGACCAGCAGCCCGTCGGCCGGCACGTCGACGGCGCTCACCTCGCCGAGCGGCAGGTCGAGCCCAGGGATCTGGAGCGCGTCGAGCACGACGTCGAGCGGCGTGGCCCCGTGCCACCAGCCCTGCTGCTCGGGCGCCGCCGCCTGCACCGCCGGCGGGGGCACGAGCAGGCCCAGCCCGACCAGCACGCCGAGGGACGCCAACCTTCGCATCAGCGCGGCTCGAACCCGAGGACGAACCGCTGCACGCCCTTGACGAACACGTTGGGCTCGTACGCCGGCTCCTCCACCGCGTGCAGCCGGGTCCACCGAGCCGTGAGCTCCTCGAGGGTGACCCGGAGCGAGAGCCGGGCCACGTGGGCGCCGAGGCAGAAGTGGGTGCCGAACCCGAACGCGATGTGCGGGTTGGGGTCACGGGCGAGGTCGAGCTCGTCCGGACGGTCGAACACGGCCTCGTCCCGGTTGGCCGACGGGTAGACGAGGGCGACGCGGTCGCCGGGCCGGAGGTCCACGCCGTCCACCGACGTCGGCTCGGTGACCGTCCGGAACATGTTGTTCAGGGGGGTGATGTACCGCAGGAGCTCCTCGACGGCGACGGGGATGGTCGCGGGCGCGGCGGCGAGCTGCTCCCAGAGGTCGGTGCGCTCGGCGAACAGGACGAGCGCGCGCGAGATGGTCGTGCGGGTCGTCTCCGCGCCGCCGGGGATCACCAGCCCCAGCTCGGAGTTGATGTCCGCGATCGACATCGGGCAGCCGCGCTGCTCCGCGGTGGCCCAGATGGAGAGGACGTCGTCCGTGGGGCTGGTCCGCCGGGGCGGGATGGTCTCGTCGACCAGGGCCGCCAGCTCCTCCATCGCCCGGATGCCGTCGGCGAGGTGCTGGGGGTCCCGGCCCATCGTGTCGATGCGCATGAAGCGCTCCGACCACGACGACACGTCGCGCCAGTGCTCCTCGCCCCAGCCGAGCAGGCGGCAGGTGATCATCGCCGGGATGCGGGACGCGAGCGCGTCGACCACCTCGACGCGGTCCTGGCCGGCGAGCTCGGCGACCGCGCCCTGCACCACGTCGCGGACGGAGCCCTCGAGCCCGCTCACGGCCCTGGGGGTGAAGCGGTCGGAGATCAGGCGGCGCTGGGCCTGGTGGCCCGGGTCGTCCTGGCTGATCATCGAGGTCTCGGTCGGCACGTGGACCGATCGGTAGCCCTGGGCGCTGGAGAACGTGGTGGCGTGGCGCTCGACGTGGCGCAGGTGCTCCATGCGGGTGATGCACCACAGCCCGTTGGCGTCGTCCAGGTACACCGGCTCGTGCCGCCGCATCCACGCGTAGGCCGGGTGCGGGTCCCCGACGTGGAAGGCCGGATCGAGCAGGTCGACGGCCGGCCGGGTGGTCAGCGCCTCGCCCATGTCAGACCGGCGAGGCTCCGGTCAGCTGGCCCCGCACCCCCATGCGGGTGGTCACCGCGTGGACCGCGTCGACCGTGCCGCCGTCCACGGTGACCAGCCCGGCCACGAGCAGGGTGACCTCGGTGCCGACGTGGTCGTCGCCGACGTCGGCCAGGCCGCCGCGGTAGGGGCCGGTGGCCTCGACGTGGAAGGCCACGCGGGGCCCGGCGGAGAACAGGTCCCGCACCTCGACGCGGGTCGGTTCGATCACGACCGACGGGCGACCCGACGCGCGGCTGTCGTCGATGACCATGGAGCCGGCGGCGGTCAGGTCGCCCTTCGAGAGCCAGGCCCGGACGGTCGCCTCGGCCTCGGGATCGGGGGCCACGGGCTCGGTGGTCAGCCATGGGTCGAGGTGCGGCGCCTCGAGGGCGTGCGGGTCGCCCGAGGCCAGCTGCTCGTGGCGGGCCAGGAAGTCCTGTTCGACCGAGCACTCGAGGAGTCGTTTCCCGTTCCACCGGTACAGCGAGATGCCGGACCACGAGGCCAGCGCCCGGCCCGTGCCCGCCGGGAGGGACGCGTGCTCGGAGAAGCGCATGGCCAGCCGGTCGCCGTTCAGCACGAGCTCGTGGACGACGAGCCCGAGGCCGGGGGCCTGCTCGAAGATGCTGTGCACGGCCGGGCGGTAGCTCTCGTCGCGCGTGAGGTCGAAGCCGCTGATGTGGACGACGTAGTCCGGCTCCATGATGTCGTCGCACACGGTGAGGTCGTGGGAGTTCGTGTAGTCGATGCAGTAGCGGCGCATCAGCGCGACGAAGGGGTGCACGGTCATGCCTCGATGTGGTCGGCCAGCACCGGTCGGACCCGGAGGTGGTCGGGGACGTCGTCGGGCCCGATGGCGCGGTCGATGGCCTCGTGGAGGTGGTAGATCCGGCGCTCCTGGTAGCCGAGGCGCACGGCGGACAGCGCGCCGCTGTCGACGGAGCGCTGCATCCCGGGGAGCACCGAGAGGTCCTCGAGCAGCACCGTGCGGTTGAGGGTGGCGAAGTCCCGGTTCGTCTGCGCGGCCTGGTCGTCCTCCGGCGCGAGCGACGAGCAGAAGTGCACGTGGTACGAGGACGAGTCCGGGGCGCAGGGCCAGTTCGTGATGAAGAAGAGGAAGCCGCGGCCGGAGAACACGATGCTCAGGTTCGGGAAGAGGTGGTACGAGAACGTCCCCGTCTCGGGCAGGTCGCCCACGCCCTCGAACAGGGGCGGGAACGGGAGCAGGTCCGCGATCGAGCGCCCGTCGTGGTTGCGGATGAACATCCGGGAGTGCCCGCCCGGCAGGAGGTGGATGCCCGTCGTGGCCTGGTCGAGCACCTTCGCCGCGCTGTCCCGGTGGACGGTGTTGACGTGGTAGGTCTCGATGTTGGCGTCGACCGGGATCTTCCAGTTCACGGGCACGTCGAGGCTGTGGTGGTCCACCAGCCGCAGGCGGCCGGCGAGGTCGCCGAGCTCGCTGAGGTCGTCGGCCACCACCCCCAGGTGCTCGCGGAGCGGCGGCGCCTGCGGGTCGAAGCACACGAACACGAGCGGTCCCCACGTGTCGCAGCGGATCGCCTGCAGGGCTACGCACTCCGGCTCGAGGTCGCGGAAGCCGTCGGCGTCGGGGTAGCCCCTGAGCTGCCCGTCGAGCCCGTAGGACCAGCTGTGGTACGGGCAGGTGAGACGGCGACCGCTGTGGCCGGCGCGGTCCGTCACGAGCGCGGCCCCACGGTGCATGCACGTGTTGTGGAACGCGCGGACCGACTGATCCGTGTCGCGGACGAGAAAGACGCGGTCGCCGAGCTGGTCGAGCAACCGGAAGTCCCCGGGCTCCGGCAGCTCGTCGACGTGCGCCACCATCAGCCAGGAACGGCCGAAGACGCGCTCCTGCTCGAGCGCCGCGAACGCCGCGTCGCCGTAGCGGGCCGCGGGCACCGGGGGCAGGACGGGGAACCCCTCGGGGTACGACGAGCGCTCGCGCTCGGCCACCGCGCGGTCGCGCACCGCCTCGATCAGCGGTGGGCTCATCACCATCGTCGTCGCCTCCTGTCCTTCCGCGGCGGCACCAGCACGTCGACCATGGCGCGGACGCGGTCCGCGAGCGCGGCCGGGTCGACGGCGACCGCCTCGAGGTGGTCGAGGTGGCAGAGCCCGAGCAGCACGAGGAACAGGGCCTTCACCGTCGCCTCGGGGTGCGGGTCGTCCGCGGGCAGGACGGTCAGGAGCGTCCGGGCCCAGGACTGGTGCCATGCCGCCAACAGCTCGGCCAACCGCGGGTCGCGCCCGCCGGCGAGGTGCAGCTCCGCCAGGAGGCGACGGGTCTGGGCCTGCTCGGGCCGCAGGTAGGCGGCGGCGATGAGGCGGGCGGCGTCGGCGCCGGCATCCGCGGGCACGACGTCGGTGACCTGCTGCAGGCGGGCCACACCCGCGGCGTAGAGGAGCTCCTCGCGGCTCTCGAAGTGGTTGTAGATGGCCGCCGGCGTGACCCCGGCCCGGCGGGCGATCGCGCTCAGGGTGGCGCCCTCGAAGCCGTGCTCGGCGCAGGTCTGCGCGGCGGCCTCGACCAGGCGGGCCGCGGTCTCCTGTCCGTTGGAGTTGCGGGGCCGGCCCCGGGGTCGCGTCGCGGTCGCAGCGGTGCGGTTCGCCATCGTCGTTGCATTATGAACGACTGATCATTTACTGTCGAGCCGTTGCCGGCCGGGGGGTTGGATCGGGTTGCTGGAGCTGCGTGACGTCCACTTCGCGTACGGCTCGGTGCCGGTCCTCTTCGGCGTCAGCCTCGACGTGCAGCCGGGCGAGATGCTCGCCCTGCTGGGGACCAACGGGGCCGGCAAGTCCACCGTCCTCCGCGTCGCCGCCGGCCTGAGCCCGCCCAGCCGCGGCACGGTGTGGCTCCGCGGCCGGGACGTGACGTCCACGCCGGCCGAGCAGCGGCGGCGCGAGGGCGTGGCGCTGGTCGTGGGCGGCAAGGCGGTGTTCCCGGACCTCACCGTCGCAGAGAACCTCGACCTCGGTGGCTTCACCCTCGCCACCGGCCTGGAGGAGCGGATCGAGCGCGAGCTGACCCGCTTCCCGCAGCTCGCGGCGCGGCGCACCAGCCTGGCCGGCTCGCTGTCCGGTGGCGAGCGGCAGCAGCTGGGCATCGCCATGGCGCTGCTCGTCGACCCGGACGTGCTCTGCATCGACGAGCTGAGCCTCGGGCTGTCGCCGGTCGTCGTCGAGCAGCTGCACGGCACGCTGCTCGAGCTCCACGCCGCGGGCACGACCTGCGTGCTCGTGGAGCAGTCGCTCGACCTCGCCGCCCGCCTCTGCGGGCGGGCGGTGTTCCTGGAGAAGGGCGAGGTGCGGTTCGTCGGCGACCCAGCCGAGCTGCTCGAGCGGGGCGACCTGGCGCGCGCGGTCTTCCTCGGCGGGGACGCCCGGTGAGCGACCTCCCCGCGGTCGTCGTCCTCGGCCTCGCCAGCGGGCTCCAGGCGGGCCTGCTCGGGGTGGGCATCGTCCTCATCTACCGCTCGAGTCGCTTCATCAACTTCGCGCAGGGCCAGATGGGCTCGATGGCCAGCGCCGCGCTGGCCGTCGGCGTCCTGCGGTTCGACCTGCCGTACCCGGTGGCCATCGCCGGTGCCCTCGTGCTCGGCGTGCTCACCGGCATGGCCGTCGAGCGCCTGCTCAGCTGGCGGCTGTTCGAGGCGTCCCGCCTGGCCCTGCTCGTCGCGAGCATCGGCGTGGCCCAGCTGATCCTGATCCTCGTGCTCGTCGGGCCGCTCGAGGTGGACCCCACCAAGCTGGCCGTCGACGGCTATCCGCAGCCGTTCGACCTCTCGTGGCACCTCGGCAGCGCGGTCATCACGTCGAGCGTCCTGCTCACCCTCGTGCTCGCGCCCGCGATGGCGGTCGGCCTGTGGGTCTTCCTCGACCGCACGCGCACCGGCCGGGCCATCCGGGGGGCGGCCTCCAACCCCGACGCCGCCCGGCTGGCGGGCATCTCGGTCAGGCGCGTGTCGCTGGTCGTCTGGGCGCTGGCGGGACTCGTGTCGTCGGTGGCCGCGATCCTCTACGCCCCGTCCCAGCCGGCCATCGGGTTCGGCGACAGCGGGCCGGGTCTGCTGCTGCGCGGGTTGGCGGCCGCCCTCCTGGCCGGGCTGGCCGACTTCCGCCTGGCGCTGGTGGCGGGCGTCGCCCTCGGCATCGCGGAGCAGGCGACGCTCTTCTACACGGACGTGGCCGGGCTGACCGACGTGGTGGTGGCGGGCGCGCTGGCTGTCGGGCTCCTCTGGCGCTCGGGCGCGCTGCGCCGGGACCTCCCGACCGATGCGGCGCTGGCGATCGGGCGATCCCGGCGCCGGATCGCCGCGGTGGTGCGTCCGGACCGACGCTCGTCCCGGGTCGCCCTCCCCGAGGCGGCCGGTTGGGTCGCGCTCCTCGCGCTCGTCGCCGTCGCCCCGCTGCTCCCGGGGCTCCGCACGCAGGAGCGGGCCGTGCTCCTCGTGTTCATGCTCTCGTTCGCGCTGGTCGGCATGGCCCTGACGGTGGTCACCGGGTGGGCGGGGCAGGTGTCGTTGGGGCAGTTCGCGTTCCTCGGCGTGGGCGCCTACGTGGCGAGCCTGACGGACCACCTCGGCATCCCGGTGATGCTGCTGGCCGCCGGGCTGGCGACCGCGGCGGCGAACGTCGCGGTGGGGGCGGTGGCGGTGCGGTTCCGCGGGATCTTCCACGGCGTCGTGACGCTGGCCTTCGCGTTCGTCGCGCAGGGCTGGCTCTTCCGCCAGGGGATCTTCACCTCGGATGCCTCCGCCATCGTGTCGGTGGAGTCGCCCGAGCTGTTCGGCATCGAGGTCACCACGGTGCGGGCCGTGTACGCCGTCGGGGTCGTCGTGCTGGTGCTGGTCGCGCTCTCGCTCCGCTCGACACGGGAGACCTCGGTGGGCCGGGCCATCGTGGCGAGCCGCGACAACCCCCAGCTGGCCTGGTCGTACGGCATCTCGCCCCACACCGCCCGGCTCACCGCGATGGGGATCGCCGGCTTCGTCAGCGGTGTCGCCGGAGGCCTCTGGGCGATGGCGTCGGGGAGCTGGAGCTTCTCCGCCTTCGACCCGTCGATGTCGTTCGTGCTGCTCGCCGTCGCCATCGTCGGCGGGCTCGGGACGTTGCACGGCCCGATCCTCGGGACGATCGCCGTGTTCGCCTGGCCCTACCTGGTGCCCGATGCCAACACCCTGGAGATCCGGTCGCTCACGTCGGGCGCGCTGCTGCTCGCGACGCTGCTGTTCGTCCCCGGCGGCCTGGCGTCCGTGCCGGACCTGCTCCGGCGACGCGCGGCACGGGCCGAGGCGGCACCCGACGAGGACCATCCGCCGGTCCAGCCGGTCGCCGGGCGAGCACCCGAGCCGACGGGAGCCGAGCCCCGTCCCGGGGTCGACGAGCCCATCGTCGTCCGGGACCTGGCCGTGCGCTTCGGCGGCATCCGCGCCGTCGACGGCGCCGACCTGCACGTCGATCCGGGCGAGATCGTCGGCCTCATCGGCGGCAACGGCGCCGGCAAGAGCACGCTGCTCGACCTGATCTCCGGGCACCTGCGCCCCGACGCGGGCGTGGTCGTGGTCTCGGCCCACGACGTCACCGGCCGCGGTCCCGGTCGCCGTCCCGCGCTCGGGCTCGTGCGCAGCTTCCAGGACGGCCGCCTCTTCCCCGGGCTCACGGTGCTGGAGACCGTGGTCGCCGCGGGCGATCGCCGCGAGCGCTCCGGCGTGGTCGGGTCGATGCTGGGCAGCCCTTGGTCGCGGGTGTCCGAGCGCGCGAAACGGCGACGGGGACTCGAGCTGCTCGAGCGCTTCGGGCTGGCCGACCGCGCCGACACCCTCGTCGGAGAGCTGTCGACGGGGATGCGGCGGGTGTGCGACCTCGCCGCCGTCGTGTCGGCCGCCCCGGCGGTCGTCGTGCTCGACGAGCCGACGGC
>DATFFY010000027.1:0-4466 GCA_035249805.1 Acidimicrobiales bacterium
GATCGCGGCCCACGACCTCGAAGCGACCGGGCAAGCGGACCGACGCGAACGCCTCGGCCACCACGTCCTCGGGCAGCGGGCGGTCGAAGAAGGCCTCGGCCGCCGCGAGCGCGACGGCGGCGTTGTCGGCCTGGTGATCACCGTGCAGCGGGAGGAACAGCCCCTCGTAGGTGCCGCCGGGAGTGCGCAGGTCGACCACCCACCCGCCGACCGCGAGCGTGCTCGACGTGCAGGCGAAGTCGACGTCGCGCCGCCACGTCGCCGCGGCCGGCGTGGCGTCGAACACGTCGGCCAGGACAGGGTCGGTCTCGCCGAGCACGAACGTCGCCCCGTCCTTGACGATCCCCGCCTTCTCGTCGGCGACGCGCCGGCGCCAGTCCCCCACCCCGTCGGTGTGGTCGTAGCCCACGTTCGTGAGCACCGCGACGACGCCGTCCACCACGTTGGTCGCGTCGAACCGCCCGAGCAGGCCGACCTCGACCACCGCCGCGGCGACGGCCTCGTCGGCGAACCACCAGTAGGCCGCCGCGGCCAGGAGCTCGAAGTACGAGGGCGGCTGCTCGAGGAGCGGTTCGACGGCTTCGAGCGACGCCAGGATCGTCGCCAGCCCGTCGTCGTCGATCGGCTCCCCGTTGCGGGCGATCCGCTCGTTGATCGACTCGAGGTGCGGGCTCGTGAAGGTCCCCACCGACAGGTCGTGGGCCCCCAGCAGCGCCGTGACCATGCGGGCGACCGATCCCTTGCCGTTCGTGCCCGTGACGTGGACGGTGGGCTGGGCGTCCTGGGGGTCGCCGAGGACGTGGCAGAGCCGCCGCATCGACTCGAGCTTGAGCCCCTCGACGCGGCCGGCGACCGCAGGGGTGGCCTCGAGGTTGATGTGCCGGCCCAACCAGGCCAGCGCCGCGTCGAGGTCGGGTGAGCTCAGGACGCAGCTCGGCGCGGGCGCTGCTGCCGGGGCGCCTCGCCGCGGGGCACGAGCGTGGGGTTCACCTTCTCGAGCACGACGTCGCGGTCGATCACGCAGCGCTCCACGTCGGTGCGGGACGGCAGGTCGTACATCACGTTGAGGAGGACCTCCTCGAGGATGGCCCGCAGGCCTCGCGCCCCGGTGCCCCGCAGGAGCGCCTGGTCGGCGACCGCGGCCAGCGCGTCCTCGCTGAACTCGAGCTCCACGTCCTCGAGCTCGAAGAACTTCTGGTACTGCTTGATCAGCGCGTTCTTGGGCTCGCCGAGGATGCGGATGAGCGCCTCCTGGTCGAGCGGCGACACGGCGCCGATGACCGGCAGACGGCCGATGAACTCGGGGATCAGCCCGAACTTGAGCAGGTCCTCGGGGAGCACCCGGGTGAGGAGCTCGCCCTCGTCGCCGTCCTCGAGGCGGCGGATGTCCGACGTGAAGCCGACACCGTTCGACCCGAGGCGGCTCTGCACGATGTTCTCCATGCCGGCGAACGCGCCGCCGCAGATGAAGAGGATGTTCGTGGTGTCGATCTGGATGAACTCCTGGTGCGGGTGCTTGCGCCCGCCCTGCGGCGGCACCGACGCGGTGGTGCCCTCCAGGATCTTCAGGAGCGCCTGCTGCACGCCCTCACCGGAGACGTCGCGCGTGATCGACGGGTTCTCGCTCTTGCGGGCGATCTTGTCGATCTCGTCGATGTAGATGATCCCGGTCTCGGCCTTCTTGACGTCGTAGTCCGCGGACTGGATGAGCTTCAGCAGGATGTTCTCGACGTCCTCGCCGACGTAGCCGGCCTCCGTCAGCGCCGTGGCGTCCGCGATCGCGAACGGCACGTTCAGCATGCGGGCCAGCGTCTGCGCGAGGAGCGTCTTGCCGCAGCCCGTGGGGCCGAGCAGCAGGATGTTCGACTTGGCCAGCTCGACGTCGTCGCGGTGGGCCACGCCGAACTGCACGCGCTTGTAGTGGTTGTAGACCGCGACCGACAGGATCTTCTTCGCGTGCTCCTGGCCGATGATGTAGTCGCACAGGAACTCGTAGATCTCACGCGGCTTCGGCAGCTCGTCGAAGCGCAGCTCGGAGGTCTCGGAGAGCTCCTCCTCGATGATCTCGTTGCAGAGGTCGATGCACTCGTCGCAGATGTACACGCCGGGGCCGGCGATGAGCTTCTTCACCTGCTTCTGCGACTTGCCGCAGAAGGAGCACTTGAGGAGCTCCCCACCGTCTCCGAACTTGGCCACGTCGACCCCCGATGTCCTTCAGTCCTGCCGGCTGCTCAGCTGGCCCGCGTGATGGGGCCGGTGTTGTCGGCCATGGATCGGGCCGAGATGACCTCGTCGATGATGCCGTACGCGACGGCCTCCTCCGCGGACATCACGAAGTCACGCTCCGTGTCCGCGTGGACCTTGTCGGCGGCCTGGCCTGTGTGGAGGGCCAGGATGTCGTCCAGCTGGGCCCGCATCCTGAGGATCTCCCGGGCCGCCAGCTCGACGTCGGTGGCCTGGCCGCCGGCCTGGCCCCACGGCTGGTGGAGCAGGACCCGGGCGTGCGGGAGGGCGAGGCGCTTCCCCTTGGCGCCCGCGGCCAGGAGCACCGCCGCGGCCGAGGCGGCCTCCCCGAAGCAGATCGTCGACACGTCCGAGCGGATGAACGACATGGTGTCGTAGATGGCGAAGAGCGCCGTGATGTCGCCGCCGGGGCTGTTGATGTACAGGCTGATGTCAGCGTCCGGGTTCTCCGACTCCAGGTGGATGAGCTGGGCGCAGATCAGGTTGGCGACGGTGTCGTTGATCGGCGTGCCGAGGAAGACGATGCGGTCGCGCATGAGGCGCGAGTAGACGTCGCCGGAGATCGGCTGGCCCTTCTTGTCCGTGAACTCGACGTGCGGGAACGGGATCTGCGCAGTGGGTCCCTCTGGAGCGTGCTGCAGCTCGTGGTCACGCATCGGACTGCGCCTCCTCCTCGGCGGCACCCTCGGCGCCGCCCTCGTCCTCGTCATCGTCCTGATCGGGGAGCTCGAGCTCGCTGCGATCGATGGTCGCACCCTCGGGATCCCGCACCTCGGTCCGCTCGAGCAGCCACTCGAGCGCCTTGCGCTTCCTGACGTCGGAGCGTACCGCCGAGATCTGCCCGGCGCGCCCGAGGCGATCGCGCACCACGTCGGCCGGCTGGCCCACCCTGGCGGCCACCCCCTCGAGCTCCTCGTCCAGGTCCTCCTCGGTGCACTCGATGCCCTCGGCGTCGGCCACGGCCCGCAGCGCGAGGTCCACCTTCACGCCGTTGGTGGCGGTCTCCTTGAGCTCCTCGCTGAACCGCTCCGGCTCGGTGCCGGTCATCGCGAGGTACTGCTCCAGCTTCAGCCCCTGGGCCTGCACCCGCAGGGCGAGGTCCTGGAGCCGGTCCTGCATCTCCGCCGCGACGAGCGCCTCGGGCAGCTCGTCCTCGACGAGCGCGGCGAGCCCCTCGGCCACCTTCTCGCGCAGCGCCATCTGCGCCTGCGCCGTGCGCACGCGGAGCATGCGGCTCGCGAGGTCGGCCCGCAGCGCGGCGACCGTCTCGAACTCGGAGGCCTCCTGGGCCCACTCGTCGGTGAGCTCCGGGAGCACCTTCTCCTTCACGGCCTTGACCAGGACGCGGAACTGCAGCTGCCGCTCCTCCTCCGGGTCCGGGTGCGTCGCGGAGAACTCGAGGATGTCGCCGACCTTCGCCCCGGTGAGCTGCTCGTCGACCTCCACGGTGATGGCGCCGGAGCCGACGGTGTAGCTGTAGTCGTCGGCGGTCAGCCCGGGCTGCGCCTCGCCGTCGAGCGTGCCGGCGATGTCGATCGTGACCGTGTCGCCGTCCTGCGCGGGCCGGTCGACGTCGGCGAGGGTGGCGTCGAGCTCGCGCATCCGGTCGATCTGCGCGTCGAGCACCGCGTCGTCGACGGCCGGGCGGTCGATGGTGACGGAGAGCCCTCCGTAGCCCGGGACGTTCACGGACGGGCGCACCTCGACCACCGCGTCGAAGGCCACCGCGCCGCCCTCGTGCCCGCCGGTGACGTCGATCTCCGGCGGCGCGATCACGTCGACGTCGTGCTCGATGACCGCCTGCGAGTAGTACTCCGGGAGGGAGTCCTGCAGGGCCTGCTCGCGGCCGGCCAGCGGGCCGATCCGGCTCTCGAGGACCTTCCGGGGGGCCTTGCCCGGCCGGAAGCCCTTGATGCTGACCTCGCGGGCGATCTTCTTGAACGCCGCGTCCACGGCCTCCTCGAACTCGTCGGCGTCGACCTCGACGGACAGCTTGACCCTGTTCCCCTCGAGGGGTTCGACCGTGGACCTCATGCGGGGAGCGAGTGTACCGGGGCCCTCCCCGGGTCCTGACATGCGATCGCCGGGCCCTATGGCCCTCCCCGACCAGGGACGACGCAGCTCGCCGGGCCGGCGCAGCCGGCCGGGTGACGCGTAGCGGACGGGCGCCCGAGCGGCCCCGGCGGCGCAGCCGCCGGAGAGCGGGGGATACAGCGGGGTCG
>DATFFY010000028.1:0-2122 GCA_035249805.1 Acidimicrobiales bacterium
GAACCCTGGGGTGAGGCCAAGGTCAGCACCTCCTGCTACGTGCTGGTCACCGAGGAGCTCTCGCGCGGCTGGATGAGCCTGGCCGGGGCGATGGGCGGCCACACCGTCGTCGCCAAGCTGATCCAGGACTACGGTACGCAGGAGCAGAAGGACACCTACCTGCCGCGGATGGCCACCGGAGAGCTGCGCGCGACGATGGCGCTGACCGAGCCGGGTGGCGGCTCCGACCTCCAGGCCATGCGCACCGTCTCCCGTCGCGACGGAGACGAGTACGTCGTCGAAGGGTCGAAGACCTGGATCTCCAACGCCCGCAAGGCCGACCTGATCGCCCTGCTGTGCAAGACCGACCCGGCCGCGGAGCCCAAGCACAAGGGCGTCTCCATCCTGCTGGTCGACAAGGAGAACGGCCTCGACGGGCTCACCATCTCCCGCGACCTGCCGAAGCTCGGCTACAAAGGCGTCGAGAGCTGCGAGCTGGTGTTCGAGGGCATGCGCGTGCCGACCACAGCCCTGCTCGGTGAGGAAGAGGGGCGCGGGTTCAGCCAGATGATGCGCGGCCTCGAGGTCGGTCGGCTGCAGGTCGCCGGCCGAGCACTCGGCGTGGGCCGTGCCGCCGTCGACGATGCCCTGCGCTACGCCCAGGAGCGGGAGAGCTTCGGGGTGCCGATCTGGAAGCACCAGTCGATCGGGAACTACCTCGCGGAGATGGCCACCCGGCTCACCGCCGCCCGCCAGCTCACCCTCTACGCCGCACGCCGGTACGACGCCGGCGAGCGGGCCGACATGGAGGCCGGGATGGCCAAGCTGTTCGCCTCCGAGGCCGCGATGCAGATCGCCCTGGACGCGGTCCGGATCCATGGCGGCTACGGCTACTCCACCGAGTTCGACGTCGAGCGGTACTTCCGTGACGCCCCGCTGATGATCGTGGGGGAGGGGACCAACGAGATCCAGCGCAACGTGATCGCCAAGCAGCTCGTGAAGCGGGGGAAGTCATGGGCACAGTGACCGCGCCCGCTCTCGGGACCGTTGCCACCGCCCGAACACTGCTGTTCGTGCCGGGCACCACCCCCGCGCGGTTCGACAAGGCCGCCGCCAGCTCCGCCGACGTGGTCATCGTCGACCTCGAGGACGCCGTCCCAGAGGAAGAGAAGAGCCCGGCCCGGGGTGCGGTCGCCGCGTGGCTGCGCGACGCGGGCCGCGCTGCTGTGCGGGTGAACGGCACCGCGACCGCCCACTACGACCAGGACGTCGCCGCGCTGGCCGGACTCGCGGGCCTGCTCGCGGTCGTCGTGCCGATGGCCGACTCTCCCGACGCCCTTGCCGCTCTGCACGAGCGGCTCGGACCCGGTGTCGAGATCGTGCCCCTGGTCGAGACCGCGGCCGGGCTGCTCCGCGCCGGCGAGCTGGCCCGTGCTCCAGGAGTCAGCCGACTCGCGTTCGGGCACCTCGACTTCGCGGTCGACATCGACTCCGACACCGGTGACGAGGCGATGCTGATGGCACGCTCCACCCTGGTGGTCGCCTCCCGCGCTGCCGGCCTGCCCGGGCCGATCGACGGGGTCACCACCGTCCTCGACGACCCCGCCGCCGCACGCGACGACGCTGTCCGGGCCCGTCGGCTCGGACTCACCGGCAAGCTGTGCATCCATCCCCGCCAGGTCGACGTGGTCAACACCGCGATGAGCCCCACCGAGGAGCAGGTCGCCTGGGCCCGACGGGTTCTCGAGAGCCGCACCGGAGGGGCGGTCCGGCTGGACGGCGAGATGGTCGACGCCCCGGTGATCGCACGGGCGGAGGCGATCGTGTCCCGAGCCGAGGAGGCCGGATGAACGAGTCCGTGGAGCAGGTCGTGCGCACCGAGGTGGTCGGCCGCGAGCAGGCCGAGGCCCTCGCCAACCTGCTCGGCACCGACATTCCCGAATGTGCGCTGCCGCCGCTGTGGCACTGGACGTACCTTCTCGAGCGCAGGCCCCACGCCGATCTCGGCCCCGACGGTCATCCCACCTTCGGCATTCCGGCGCCACCGGGTCCCGGTCGCAAGCGCATGTTCGCCGGCGGCACGGTGACGACGTACGGCGAGCTGCTCTTCGGGCAACCCGCCACCCGGACCACCCGGGTCACC
>DATFFY010000029.1:0-7293 GCA_035249805.1 Acidimicrobiales bacterium
CCGCGCGTAGATCGGGTCCATGGCGTGCTCGGCGTCGACGTAGGCGCAGATGCCGCCCATGCGCTGCGCCTCGGCCACCACGTGCATGGCGAGCGTGGACTTGCCGGAGGACTCCGGGCCGTAGACCTCGACGACGCGGCCGCGGGGCAGGCCGCCGATCCCGAGCGCCAGGTCGAGGGCGAGGGCGCCGGTGGGCACCGTGCCGATCGCCATCGTGCCCTTCTCGCCCATCTTCATGACGGTGCCCTTGCCGAACTGCTTCTCGATGCCGGCCAGGGCCATCTCCAGTGCCTTCTCACGCTCCACGATGGGCGTCCTTTCGCTCGCTGCGACTCTCGAGGGGGATGAGGGCGACCCTACGAAGAGGGTGTGACAGGGCCCCGGGAAACGACAAGACTGTAACTACGAACAGCCGTTCGATCAAGGACCTCCGCGCCTACCCCTCGAGGCGGTGGCGGAGGCGGTCGAGCAGGGAGATCACGCTGAGCTGCCGGACGCGGTCGCGGTCGCCCGGGAGCGACAGGCGAACGGCGTCGACGTCGTCGTCGACGGCCATCCCGAGCCACACCGTGCCCGGCGGCTCGCCCTCGAGCGACGCCGGCCCGGCCACGCCGGTGGTCGACAGGCCGATGTCCGCGTCGAGCACGCGGCGCACGCCCTCCGCCATGGCCACCGCGGTGCGCTCGGTGACCACCGGGCCCTCGGGGACCTGCAGCAGCTCGAACTTCACCTTCGGGTCGTAGGCCACGACCCCGCCGCGGAACCAGTCGCTGGCCCCGTCGATGGTGACGAGGCGGGCGGCCACGAGGCCGCCGGTCAGCGACTCGGCGACGGCCAGGGTGCGCTGCCGATCGTTCAGGAGCCGCCCGATGACGGCCTCCATCGACTCGTCCGAGCCGGAGAACACGAGGCTGCCGAGGATCGCCCGCACCTCGGCCTCCTCCGCGTCGAGCAGGGCCTCCGCCTCCTCGGTGGAGCCGGCCCGGGCCGTGAGCCGGACCTTGATGCCCTCGATGCCGCTGGCCAGGAACGCGATCGTCGGGTTGCCGGCCGTGTCGAGCGCGGAGATGCGCGGGGCGAGGAGCTCGGCCACCCGGGACTCGCTCTCGCCCCACGTGCGCATGGTGCGGCTGACGATGGACACCCTGACGCCGGCCCGTGCCGCGAGGTCCGGGAGGACGGCCCGCTCGAGCATCTCGCGCATCTCGTACGGGACACCGGGCACGGCGTACACGACCTTGTCGCCCACGGGGCAGATCAGCCCCGGCGCGGTGCCGGTGCGCTGCTCGATCGGCGTGGCGCCCTCCGGGACGTCGGCCTGCCGCAGGTTGTTCTCCGGCATCGGGCGGCCACGGGACGCGAACAGCGACCGGATGGCGTCGGCCAGCTCGTCGCGCCGGACCAGCGGCACGCCCATCACGGTGGCGATGGCCTCACGGGTGATGTCGTCCTGCGTCGGCCCGAGGCCGCCGCACACGACCACCGCGTCGGCACGGTCGAGCGCCTCTCGCAGCACGGCGACGATCCGGTCGTGGTTGTCCCCGACCTTCGTCTGCCGGAGGTGCTCGATGCCGTGGAGGGCCAGCTGCTCGCCGATCCACGCGGAGTTGGTGTCCACGATCTGGCCGAGCAGGAGCTCGGTCCCGATGGCGACGACCTCGCAGCGCACGAGCGGCGGTGTGCCCGTTACCGGCTGCCGGCAGTCGTGGCCATGCGGCTGCCCGCGCCCACGTACTGCACGCCGGTGACGACGGTCAGCACCACGGCCACCCACAGGAGCCCGTTGCCCAGCCACGTGGCGTCCTCGGCCGAGGGCGGCATGAGGAACAGGCCGAGCGCGACCTGCTGCACGACGGTCTTGGCCTTCGCCAGCGACGTCGCCGGGACGGCCAGGCCGCGGCGGGCCCAGTAGGACCGGAAGGCCTGGATGCCGAGCTCGCGCACGGCGATCACCGTGACCGGCAGCCACCAGACGGCACCCTCGGCGACCAGGACGAAGGCGACGCCGAGGACGAGGACCTTGTCGGCCAGCGGGTCGAGGAAGGCACCCGATCTCGTCGTACCGTGCCGGCGGGCGACGATCCCGTCGATCCAGTCCGTGAGGCACAGCACGATCCAGAGCTCGAGCGCGACCCACGACGCGCCGTCGCCCGCGACCATCGACAGCAGCGGGATGGTCAGGAGCAGCCGGATGACCGTGAGCGCGTTGGCCGGGGTGGCCAGCGCCGACGGCCCGAACTGGCTGGCCCGCAGGTCGGTCATGCCGGCGATCCCGTCGCCACCAGCCTCACGGGCTCGGCCTCGCAGTCGGGACCGGCCGCGCCCGTGATGCGCACCGGCTGGATGGAGCCGACCTCGAGGTGCTCGGGGACGGCCACGATGCCGTCGATCTCGGGCGCCTCGCGGTGGCTGCGGGCCACGCCCGGCGCGTCCACGAGCACGTCGACGACCTCGCCCACCAGGTCGTCACGGCGGACGGCGGTGAGGTCGTCCTGCAGGGCCCGCAGCTCGGCGAGCCGCTCCGCGACGAGCGGCGCGGGCACGCCGCCGTCGAGGTCCGCCGCGTGGGTGCCCTCCTCGCGCGAGTAGGCGAAGAACCCGCCCCAGTCGAGGCGGGCCGCGGCCACGAACGCGAGCAGCTCGTCGTGATCGGCCTCGGTCTCGCCCGGGTACCCGACGATGAAGCTCGAGCGGAACGCGGCCTTGGGAGCCTGGGCGCGGATCGCCTCGATGCGGTCGAGGAAGCGGGCGCCGTCACCCCAGCGGCGCATGCGGCGCACCAGCGGGGCGGACACGTGCTGCAGCGAGAGGTCGAAGTACGGCACACCGGTGCCGAGGATCGCGTCGACGAGCGCGTCGTCGAGGTGCGACGGGTACAGGTAGAGCAGGCGCACGCGCTCCACCCGCTCGCGGACCGCGTGGACGAGGGGCACGAGCCGCCGCTCCCCCACACCTTGGTCCCGCCCGTAGCTGGCCAGGTCCTGGGCGACGAGCACCACCTCGCGCACCCCACCGGCGGCGAGGCCCTCCACCTCGGCGAGGAGCTGCTCGACGGACCGCGAGCGCTGCGGGCCGCGGAAGCTCGGGATCGCGCAGAAGCCGCAGGCCTTGTCGCAGCCCTCGGCCACCTTCACGTACGTCCACGGCGCCGTCGGGGCCGGCCGGGGCAGGTTGAGCAGGTCGAAGCTCGGCACCGCGCCGGCGTCGGCCCTGCGACCCAGCGTGACCGGCACGCCGAAGCCGGCGACCGCGTCGGCCTCCGGCAGGGCGCCCGCGAGCTCGTCGCCGTACCGCTCGGCCAGGCAGCCGGTGACGACGAGCCGTGCGCCGTCGGCCTTGCGACCGGCGAGGTCGAGCACGACGTCGATCGACTCCTGCCGCGCCTCCTCGATGAACGCGCACGTGTTCACGACGACGAGGTCCGCGTCCGCCGCGTCGTCGACCGGTGCCATGCCGTCGGCGAGGAGCGTCCCGACGAGCTTGTCCGAGTCGACCTGGTTCTTGGGGCAGCCCAGGGTCTCCACGTAGAACCTGCGGCCGGACATGGGGAAAGGGTAGGCGAGCGCCCCCACCGGGCTGGAGTTGGCGCGTCGCCGCTCAGCCGGTGTGCTGCAGCTGCAGGCCCTTGCGCGGCCAGTCGAGGGCGACCAGCTGGCCCGTGCCGGACAGGGTCGCGTAGGCCGTGCGCAGGTCGGGCCCGCCGAAGCACACGTTCGTGACGAGGGGGTCCGGCAACGGGATGTGGTCCACCTTCGCGCCGTCGGGAGAGATCGCGGTGATGCCGCCGTTCACGAGCGTCCCCACGCACACCCAGCCCTCGCCGTCGATGGCGAGGCTGTCGAGGAGCTGCATCCCGGGCAGCCCGGCGAGCAGGTGGCCGCCGTGCCCGACCGGCGTGGTGGCCTCGATCCTCCCGGGGCCGGACACCGGCCACGAGTAGACGCGCCCGGTGTGGGTCTCGGCCGCGTACAGGGTGGCGCCGTCGGGCGACAGGCCGACGCCGTTGGGGGCGTCCAGCGGGAACACCACCTCCTCGCACGACGACCCGTCCGCCTTCGCGTAGTGGACGCCCGTGCGGTCGCTCGTGCGCTCGGCCCGAACGCCGTGGTCGGTGAACCAGAAGCCGCCGTAGGCGTCGAACACGAGGTCGTTGGGGGCCCGGAGCGGCCGGCCGGAGGACTCCGTGTACAGGGTGGTCACCTCGCCGGTGGCGAGGTCGACGCGCTGGATGGAGCCGCCGGTCCACGACGACGGCAGCGCCCCGGGGAGGGTGAGGCCCATCATCTCGTCCCAGGAGAAGCACCCGCCGTTGTTGCAGACGTAGACGGCGCCGTCGGGGCCGAACGCGGCGCCGTTGGGACCGCCACCCAGCTCGGCCACGACGTCGACCTTGCCCTCGGCCGTGACCTTCGTGAGCGTGCCCCGCGCGATCTCGACGAGCAGCACCCCGCCGTCGTCGAGGGCGATCGGGCCTTCGGGGAAGGCGAGGCCGGTGGCGAGGGTGCGCAGCTCCATGACGTACGTTGCTACCACTCGTGGCCGTGACCGACTCGTCGAAGGTGCCCGGCGGCTGGCTCGGGCTGTTGCTCGGCATCCTCGTGACGACCGGCCTCGTGGTGGCGCTCGTCGTCGCGTGGCCGGAGGACGACGAGCGGGCCCTCGCGGACGTGGGTGCGCTCACGCCAACGACGCGCTACGGCGTGGGTGAGCTGCCGCCGTTCCCCGAGCTGCCCGAGCTCCCCACGGGCACCCCCACCCCGACGGCGCAGCTGTTCGCCTCCGGCCTGCCCGAGGCGATCGCCCAGGTGCTCGCCGCGGCGGGCGAGCCGCGCGAGCTGCAGGAGATCGCCGTGTACCCGGACTACGCGATCGTGACCTTCCGCAGCGGGGACCAGCTCACGCGGGCCGCGTGGCGCAACGGGATCGTCGCCACGACCCCGGCCCCGGCCGGCGTCCTCGAGCTCGCCGACCTCTTCTCCTCGGAGGAGACCGACCTGGCCCGCATCCCCTCGCTCGTCGCCGACGCGCCGACGCACTACCCCGTGCCGGTCACGGTCACGCACGTGCTGATCGACCGCTTCCTGCCGTTCGACGAGCGCGTCCTGGTGCGGGTGTACGCGTCGCCCCCCGGGGACCCGAGCGCCGGTGGGTACGTCAGCTACGCCGCCGACGGGACCCTCGTCCGCGTCTGCTGCTAGAGGTCGCCCTGCTCGAGCGCGTGCTCGAGCTCTTCGAGGGTCATCAGCACCGCCCTGGCCTTGGAGCCCTCGGACGGACCCACGACGCCGCGCTGCTCGAGCAGGTCCATCAGGCGCCCGGCGCGGGCGAAGCCGACCTTGAGCTTGCGCTGCAACATCGAGGTGGACCCCAGCTGCGAGCGCACGACGAGCTCCATGGCCTGCGCGAGCAGGTCGTCGTCGTCCTCGCTGCCCCCGCTGCCGGCCGAGCCGCCCGGGCCGGCGTGCTCGTCGCTCCCCTGCACCGAGTCGTCGAAGCTGATGTCGGGCGCCTGCCGCTTCCACACGGCGGCGATCTTCCGGACCTCCTCCTCGCTCACCCAGGAGCCCTGGATGCGCGACGGGGCCGACGACGCCGGCCCGAGGAAGAGCATGTCGCCCTTGCCGATGAGGCGCTCGGCGCCCATCTGGTCGAGGATCACGCGGCTGTCCGTCGCCGAGGACACGGCGAACGCGAGGCGGGCGGGCACGTTGGCCTTGATCACGCCGGTGATCACGTTGACCGACGGGCGCTGCGTGGCGATGACGAGGTGGATGCCGACGGCGCGGGCCATCTGCGCGATGCGGCAGATCGAGTCCTCGACGTCGCGGGCGGCGACCATCATCAGGTCCGAGAGCTCGTCGATCACGACGAGGATGAACGGCAGCCGCGGGAACGAGCGCACGACCTCGCCGGTGGGCGAGATGTCGTCCTCGAGGTCGCCGCGGTCGTACGCCGCGTTGTAGCCGGCGATGTCGCGGAAGCCGACGTCGGCCAGCAGGTCGTAGCGCCGCTCCATCTCCCGCACGGCCCAGGCCAGCGCGTTGGCCGCCTTCTTGGGGTTCGTGACGACCTGGGTGAGCAGGTGGGGCAGCCGGTCGTACTGGCCCATCTCGACCCGCTTGGGGTCGACGAGGATCATCCGCACCTGGTCCGGCGTCGACCGCATCAGGATCGACGTGATCAGCGAGTTGAGGCAGCTCGACTTGCCCGCGCCCGTGGCACCGGCGATGAGCAGGTGCGGCATCGTGGCGAGGTTCATCATCACGGCCTTGCCGTTGATGTCCCGCCCCACCGCGACCTCGAGCGGGTGCGACGCCCGCTTCGCCTCGGGCGAGGCGAGGATGTCGCCGAGGGCCACGATCTGCCGATCGACGTTGGGCACCTCGACGCCGATGGCCTGCCGGCCCGGGATGGGGGCGAGGATCCGGACGTCGGGCGACGCCATCGCATAAGCGATGTCCTTGTGGAGGCTCGTGACGCGGGCGACCTTGACGCCGGGCGCGAGCTCGAGTTCGTAGCGGGTGACCGACGGGCCGACGACCATGCCGACGAGCCGCGTCTCCACGCCGTGCTGCGCGAGCGCGTGCTCGAGCACGCGCCCCGCGGCCTCGACCGAGGCCTTGTCGACCTCCTGCGAGCCGGAGCGGTGGAGGAGGTTGCCCGGCGGCAGCTTCCACCCGGACCGGCGGGCGGCGGGGGGCATCTCGAGGTCGAGCTGGGTGCCCGGACCCGGGGCCAGGTCGACCGGCGCCGGCATCCGCACCTCGGGCTCGGGGTCGGGATCCTCGTCCTCGTACGGCTCCTCCCCCGCGTCCTGGTCGAAGAAGGCGGGGAGCTCCTCGCCCTCGTCCTGTTCGTCGCCACCGAGGGAGAAGAGGTGGTCGCGGGCCCGGCGCAGCGCCGACCCGATCGCGCTGCCCGCGGGACGGACCCCGTTGGCGGTGCTCTCGGCGACGACGTGCAGCGGCATCCTGGTCAGCACGACGAGGCCGCCGAGCAGCACGAGGCACAGCACGAGGCTCGCGCCCCAGGTCTCGATGGCCGACGCGAGCGGGCCGCCCACGGCGAGCCCGAGCAGCCCTCCGGCCTCACCGAGGTCCTCCGCGGGCGCGTCGAGCGCGGGCGTGCCCCCGGCCAGGTGGAGGAGCCCGGAGGCCGCCATGGCCACGAGGAGCCCGCCGACCCACAGGTGGGCGGTGGCGAGCGGCTCGCGGTCCTCGTCGTGACGGCTGCGGAAGAGCAGCACGCCGACGACGACGAGGAGCACCGGGCTCAGCAGGCGGCCCCAGCCGA
>DATFFY010000030.1:0-4310 GCA_035249805.1 Acidimicrobiales bacterium
GGCCTGGTGCGGGCCGGCGCGGGGGTCACGCTCGAGCGCCTCCTGGGCTTCCTCGACGAGCACGGCACGGGGCTGACCTCGGTCCCCGCCGTCGGCCAGATCACCCTCGGCGGTGCGCTCGCGATCGGGGGCCACGGCGCCGCGGTTCCGGCGGTGGGCGAGGTGGGCCCCGCCGGTGACGGCTACGGGTCGCTCAGCAACCAGGTCGTCGCGGTCACCGCGGTGGCGTGGGAGCCGTCGCGCGCGGCCTACGCGCTGCGGCGCTTCGGGCGCGCGACGCCGGAGGGCTCGGTGCTCGCCCTGCACCTCGGTCGGGCCTTCCTCACGGAGGTCGTGCTGCGCGTCGGCCCGGCCCGCCCCCTCCGGTGCGAGAGCATCTTCGATCGGCCGGCCTCGGCCGTCTTCGCCCCACCCGGGCGAGCGGGCCCGGACTCGTTCTCGGGCCTCCTCGACCGTGCCGGCCGCGTCGAGTCGATCTGGTTCCCGTTCGCGGAGCGGCCCTGGACGAAGGTCTGGACCGTCGCCCCGACGAAGCCGGCCGGCTCGCGGCAGACCACCGGGCCGTACAACTACGCCGTGACCGACCGCATCCCGCGGGTGGGGGCGTGGCTGGTGGACCGCGTCGTCGCCGGCGACGCCCCGGTGACCCCGCTGTACACCCGGGCGGCCGCGGCCGTGGCCGAGGCGGGTGTCGTCGCGCTGGGGGCGACGGACCTGTGGGGCCCGGCGCACCACACGCAGCTCTACATCCAGGCCACGACCCTGCGGTACGCGGAGATGGGCCTCGCGGTCCGGACCCGGCGACGCGATGTGCAGCGGGTGGTCCACGAGCTCACCGCTCGGTGGGCCGGCACGATCGAGGCCCACCACCGCAGGGGGCGGTACCCGGTCAACGGCCCCCTCGAGCTGCGGGCGTCGGGCCTCGACCTCCCGGACGTGGCCGGCGTCGCGGGGGCCGACGCTCCCTGGCTCTCGGCGCTGCGACCCCACGCCGACCACCCCGAGCTCGACACCATGGTCTGGGCGAACGTGCTGACCTTCCCGCGGACGACCGGCTCCCATCGCTACCTGACCGAGCTCGAGGGCTGGGCGCGGCGCACCTTCGTCCCGCCCCTCGGTCGCCTGCGGGCCGAGTGGTCGAAGGGTTGGGCCTACACGGCCCGCGGCCCCTGGACCGACGACAGGGCGGTCACGGCCTCGATCCCCGGCGACTACCGCGGCCCGTCGGCGGGTCGGGGCGATTGGGACGAGGCCCGGGGCGTCCTCGACCGGCTCGACCCGCACCGCGTCTTCACGAACCCGTTCCTGGATCGCCTGCTGCCCTGACGACCGGGCCGGAGGGCCCGGAGCCCGGGCATCCAACAACGCTGTCACAGGCCCTCGGTACCGTCGCCTGCATGCCCACCACCCTCCTCCTCGCCGCCCTCGGGGGCCTCGTGCTCGTCGGGGTCGCCCTGGTCGTCGGCCTCGTCGCGGTGCGCGCGGCCACGGAGCGAGCGGCCCGGACCGCCGAATCGCACCTCGCCGCCGCCCTCGACCAGCAGGCCGCCGAGCTGCAGGCCCGCCTCGGCGACGAGCGGGCCCGCACGATCACGGCCGCGGCCGACATGGCCGCCCGCATGGCGGGGGAGAAGCTCGGCGACTCGCTCGCCACCGGCGCCAAGCACCTCGACCTGCGCGTGCAGGCCTTCGACGAGCGGGCCGCGGGGATCGACGCCCACCTCCAGCGCATGGAGGACCTGATGGCCGGCCTGAAGGTGGCCGGCGCGGAGCAGCACGGTCAGCTGATCACGAACCTGCGCCAGGCCACCGCCACCACCCAGGCCCTCGCCGAGACCACGCAGCACCTGCGCCAGGCCCTCGCCAGCCCCAAGGCGCGCGGCCAGTGGGGCGAGCGCATGGCCGACGACGTGCTGCGCGCCGCCGGCATGGTCGAGGGCGTCACCTACCGCAAGCAGACCGCCATCGCCGGTGGCTCGATCCCCGACGTCACGTTCTTCCTGCCCGGCGGGCGCTTCCTCCACATGGACGTGAAGTTCCCCGTCGACAACTACCTCCGCCACCTCGAGGCCGAGACCGACCCCGAGCGCGAGGCGGCGGCCAAGGCCTTCCTGAAGGACGTGCGCAACCGCGTGCGCGAGCTCTCCGGCCGCGACACGTACATCGACCAGGACGAGACCCTCGACGAGGTCCTCCTGTTCATCCCGAACGAGAGCGTGTGGGCCTTCATCCACGAGCGCGACCCGCAGCTCATCGACATCGCGATGGGCCAGAAGGTCGTGCTCTGCTCGCCCGTGAGCCTCTTCGCCGTCCTCGCCGTGATCCGCCAGGCCGTGGACCAGACCCGGCTCGAGCGCACGTCGAACGAGATCCTCGAGTGCCTCAGCGCCTTCCGGACGCAGTGGCAGAAGTACGCCGACGCCGTCGACACCCTCGACAAGCGGTTCCAGGGCGTGCAGAAGGGCTTCGACGAGCTGACCGGCCCCCGCCGGCGCGTGCTCGAGCGGCAGCTCGACCGCATCGACGACCTGCGCTCGCAACGAGGCCTGCCCGAGCCCCCCGCCGCCCTGGGCGACGGCGAGGGCGAGGTGCTCCGCCGGTCCGTGGGCGAGGTGCTCCCCTGGGGTGAGGCGTCCGCCTAGCGCCGCTGGATAGCGTCGGCCCGATGCGACGCACCATCGTGCTGGCCCTGGTCCTGGCCGTCGTGTCCCTGGGCATCGGGATCCTCGTCGCCGCCCAGGCCTTCCCCTCCGACGACGACATCGAGCGGGTCACGATCGAGGAGGTCGCGGAGGACAGCCCGCTGCTCGGCCAGATCCTCCAGAGCCCCCTCATCGACGCCTTCCTGGACCAGACCTTCGGCGAGACCCAGGACCGGGTGCGCGAGCGGGTCATCGACGAGTCCCGCAGCGCCCTGTACCTCGGCGCCGGCGCGTACGTCGTGGTCCTGGTGATCGGCGTCGGCCTCATCGCCGCCGACCACCGGCGCCGCCACGTCGGGGAGCTCCCGCGCGACGCAACGCCCACGGGCACGGTCATGACGCAGCCCTAGGCTGGGCGCGTGCCCGACCGCTTCTACGTCACGACGCCGATCTACTACGTCAACGACGCGCCCCACGTGGGGCACGCGTACCCGACGGTGATCGCTGACGCGCTGGCCCGCTGGCACCGCCTGGTCGGCGACGACACCTTCTTCCTCACCGGCACCGACGAGCACGGCCTCAAGGTGGCGCAGTCGGCCGAGGAGGCCGGGCTCACCCCTCTCGAGCAGGCCGACCGGAACGCCGAGCGCTTCCGGGCCACCTGGGACGAGCTCGACATCGCCTACGACGACTTCATCCGCACCACCGAACCGCGTCACCGGCAGGCCGTGCTCGAGCTGCTCCAGCGCTGCTACGACGCGGGCGACATCGAGCTCGACACCTACGAGGGCCCGTACTGCGTGTCCTGCGAGGCGTACTACCAGGAGAGCGAGCTGGTCGACGGCATCTACTGCCCGATCCACACGAGCCGGCCGGTCACCACGCTCAAGGAGGAGAACTACTTCTTCCGCCTCAGCCGGTACGAGCAGCCGCTCATCGACTGGATCGAGGCGAACCCGGAGGCCATCACGCCGGAGGGCAAGCGCAACGAGGTGCTGGGCTTCCTGCGCCAGGGCCTCGACGACGTGTCGATCACCCGCACGTCGCTGAGCTGGGGCGTGCCGGTCCCGTGGGCCGAGGGCCACGTCTTCTACGTCTGGTACGACGCGCTCATCAACTACGCCACCGCGATCGGGTTCGGCACCGACGACGAGCGCTTCGCCGCGTGGTGGCCGCACGTGCACCACGTGATCGGCAAGGAGATCATCCGGTTCCACTGCGTGTACTGGCCGGCCATGCTGCTGGCCGCGGGCCTCGAGCCCCCGCACCGGGTCCACGTGCACGGGTGGCTGCTGCTGGGCGGGGCGAAGCTGTCGAAGAGCGAGACCGGCAAGGCCAAGCTCACCGACATCGCCCCCTCGCGCCTGGTCGCCGACTTCGGCGTCGACGGGCTCCGCTACCACCTCCTGCGCGACGTGCCCTTCGGGCCGGACGGCGACTTCAGCTACGAGCGGGTCGTCGACCGGTACAACGGCGACCTCGCCAACAACTTCGGCAACCTCGTGTCCCGCGTCGCGACCGTCGTCGGCAAGCAGTGCGCCGGGGTCGGTCCCGCGCCGCGCCCGGACAGCCCCCTCGCGGGGGTGGCGAGCGCCGTGCTGGAGGCCACGAGCGCGGCCTGGGCGGCGGTGCAGCCGTCGATCGCGCTCGACCACACCTGGCGCCTCA
>DATFFY010000031.1:0-5520 GCA_035249805.1 Acidimicrobiales bacterium
CTCGAGGTCGAAGTTCTGGCCCTGCGTGAGCCCCATGTCCCGGAGCTGGACCATGTGGACGGGGAAGAGCACGGCCGGCTCCTCGCCGGGGTACACCTCCATGGTGAAGGTGTCGGTGGCCACGGCGGCGACGTCGTGGCGGCGCAGCCACGGGATCGTGCCGACGGTGAGCCCGGGGGTGTCGCCGAGGGTGTAGCCCTCGCGGTCGCGGGCCTTGAAGAGCCGCATCTTCCCGGTGCGGACGAGCAGGACGTCGCCCGGCTCGGGCCGCAGGCCGGCCTGCTCGACGGCCGCCTCGAGGTCGGCCTCGGTGATCGGGTAGCCCGGCTCGAGCAGGTCGACGCCCTTGGCCCTCGCCACGTCGAGGAGGACCCCGCGGCTCACGATGGAGCCGACCTTGTGGATCCCGCAGCGGGTGGCGCACCGGTCCGCCGTCACGCTGCTCACCGGGAAGCCGTTGTAGAGCAGCCCGTCGTAGGCGACGTGGGCGAGCGCGTCCCAGTGGGTGGCGGCCTGGAGCCCCATGGCGATCGTGTCGTCGTTGAAGCAGGCGTCGGTGGGGTCACCCGTGTACGTCTGGTTGATCGCCACCATCGTGTGGAGCGGGTTGGTGCGCCCGGGCACGTTGCCCATCTGCGGGCCGTTGGCGTCGAGCCGGATGGCCAGCGGGATCCGCACGCCGGTCCGGGCCGCGGCGATGCCCCGGCCGACCGCGGCGGCGTCGATCAGGTTGAGGGTGCCGAGCTCGTCGTCGTCACCCCAGCGACCCCAGTTGGAGACCTCCTCCGCGAGCTTCAGGAGATCAGAGGGAAGCGCCACGGTCTAGCGGCGCGGCGCGGGCGTGGCTTCGCCATCCCCGTGGCCGCACCCTGCGGAGACAGGAGCGGAGCGACGCTCGGAGCAGGCGGACAACTCAGGCTAGGCGGCAGCGCCACCCGCGGCCTCGCGGTAGCGCGTGGTGGAGTGGACCGGGTCCTTGTCGAACTGCGGGATGACCTCGCGGCCGAACAGCTCCATCGACTGGACGACGACCTCGGTGGGCAGCGTGTTGGTCGTGGGGCTGAACGTCAGCTGGTCGAAGCCGACGTCGACCCAGCGCTGCACGCCGGTGATGCAGTCGTCGGGATCGCCGACGATCACGAGGCCGGCGTTGGTCATCGCCTCGACCATCTCCGGGGTGGGCTCGGGCAGCGCCTCGGGCCACTCGGGGAGGCCGTCGGGCTTCGGGATGTTGTCGAGCCAGTGGTACATGAGGCTCGTGTAGTAGTTCATGCCCATGTTGGACGCGACCTCGAAGGCCTTCTTCCGGTCCTCCATGCAGACCATGTTGGTGACGCCCATGATGTTGTCGTTGACGTAGTCGCCGACGGGCGTGGCGCCGCCGATCTCCCGCTTGTAGTTGTCGACGAGGACCTGCAGGCGGTCCGGCGAACCCGTGGAGAAGCAGAAGGCGCCGAGGCCGAGCTCGCCGGCCTCGCTGAAGGTCCCGGGCGAGCCGGCGGCCACCCACATGGCCGGGTGGGCCGGGCCGTGCGGCTTCGGGAAGACCTCGCGCTCGGGGACCCGGAAGTACTTGCCCTCGTAGGAGTACTGGCCGTGCTTCCACATCTTCGGGATCTCGTTGATGGCCTCGCGCCACATGTGCTTGGTCTCGTCGATGTCGGCGATGTCGAAGCCGTTGACCTCGGTGGTCGAGCTGCCCCGGCCGGTGCCGAACTCGAAGCGGTTGTTCGAGAGGTGGTCGAGCAGGGCCACGTTCTCGGCGATGCGGACCGGCTTGTTGACCGGCGGGGTGATGTTGAAGATGGCCGACCCGAGGTGGACCCGCTCGGTGATGGCGGAGCAGTGCCCGAGGAACGCCTCCGGCCCGGGCATGTGCGAGTACTCGTCCAGGAAGTGGTGCTGGGGGCACCAGACGTACTTGAACGCGTTCTGGTCGGCCGCCTTGGCGATCTCGACGTTGCGCATGATGCGCTTGTGCTCAGCGTTGGGGTCGGCTGCGCGCTCGAACTTCGGCACGAACAGCTGGGCGAAGACGCCGAACTCCATGGGGATCTGCCTCCTGCGGGGCCTGCTCGGGAACCCTGCGACCCTAGCACAAAAATAGAACAGGTTCTAGTTTTGGACACGGCCGAAAAGGTGCAAGGTCCCCCCGCGCCCGTGCCTCCTACGTGCGACACCGTCCCACGACCCCAAGGAGCGCCACGGATGTCCGAGATCACCCCGTTCGGTTGGCGGGCCGCCAAGCTGGCCCTGTGCACGGTCGGCGGCGGCGTCGCCCTGACCTTCGCCATGGCCGGCACCGCGTCGGCCGACGACATCACCGTCCAGGACGCCCCGGTCGTCAACGCCGGCGTCGGCGTGGCCAACAGCGGCGGCAACACCGCCACGGGCAACACGTCCCAGAACGTCGCCGGCTGCGGTCAGGCCGCCGTCGGCGTCGTCGCCAACAACAGCTGCACCGCCTCCAACGAGTCGAACGGCACGGCCGAGGTCCAGACCGGCGACGCCACCGGCGTCGGCAACCAGTCGGCCACCGAGGTCCAGCAGGCCGTGAGCGGCGGCGGCGACCCGGGCCTGGACGTCACGGTCCAGGACAGCGACGTCACGAACGCCGGGCTCGGCGTGGGCAACAGCGGGGGCAACGCGGCGCTGGGCAACGGCTCGCAGAACCTCGCCGGGTGCGGCCAGCTGGCCGTCGGCCTGGTGGCCAGCAACAGCTGCGACGCGTCGAACAGCTCGGACGGGTCCGCTTCCATCGAGACGGGCGACGCCACCGGCATCGGGAACCAGTCCGCCACCAAGGTGCAGCAGACCGCCGACCACGGCGACGGCAGCCCCGGCCCCGACGTCGTCTGGCAGGACGCCGACGTGACGAACGTGGGCATCGGCCTCGCCAACAGCGGCGGGAACGCGGCGGCCGGCAACCTGTCGAGCAACCTCGCCGTCAACCTCCAGGGCGCCTTCGGCGTGTTCGCGAGCAACACCGGCTCGGCCAAGAACACGTCGAACGGGTCGTCCTCGATCAAGACCGGCAACGCGACCGGCATCGGCAACAGCTCAGTCACCGAGATCGAGCAGGGTGCGGCGCCCGACGGCAACGGCCCGGCGTTCGTGTTCCAGAGCGCCCCGGTGGTGAACGCGGGCATCGGGATCGCCAACAGCGGCCTCAACGCCGACCTGGGGAACGGCTCGCTGAACGCGGCGATCGTGGCCCAGGTGTCCTTCGGCCTCCTCGCCAGCAACGTGTCCGACGTCGACAACTGGTCCGACGGCTTCACGATGGTCGTCACCGGCGACGCCACCGGCATCGGCAACCAGTCGGCCACCACGGTGAAGCAGTACGCCTGACCACCCACGGTCCCCAGCAGCGTCACAGCCCCGGTCACCCGCCGGGGCTGTGACACGCGTCCATTTCCCGCTCGCAAAATGGCACGAGGAGTGCACGTTGTCCGCTTCGGACGACCACTACCGTCTCCCCCTCGTGGCGGATTTCTCCAAGCGCCTGAACGAAGCCGACGCGATGTTCATCGCGGTGTCCGATGCCGGGGGGGTGCCCTACGCACCCGTCACCATCGGCGTGTCCGAGCGGCCGTTGGATCCGGAGGTGCGAGCGCACCTGACCGAGATCCGCATGCGGATCCTCCCGGCGATGGGCAGCCGCATCGCCGAGGATCCGGTCTCCACCGCGCTGCCGAGGTGGGTCCCGGTGCGGGACTTCCACCCGTACGACAACGTGCTGTTCCTGCCGCCCCCCGGCGACGGCAGCATGCGGGCCGTGCTCGACTGGGCGGCGCGCTGGGCGCAGCAGCCCTTCCCGAAGGACAAGCCGCCGTGGCGCGCCGTGTACTTCGAGGACATGACCGTCGACGGCGAGCCCGGGCGCGTCGTGATGGTCTCGCAGACGCACCACGCGGTGATCGACGGGCAGGGCGGCCGCCGGTTGGGCGAGAGGATCGTCCAGTACGAGCGCGACGCCCCGCTCCCCGAGCTCCCGCCGCCCCTCCCGGAGGACACCACCACCGCGTGGGACCGCTGGAAGGAGGGCTGGGCCCACGAGGGGCACAAGCTCGCGACCGGGCTGCGCAACAACGCGGCCCGGGCCCGCTGGGCGGCCAAGCACCCCAGGGCCGGGGCCAAGCGCGCCCGCGAGCTCGGCACCGCGGTGCGGCGCATGCTGTCGCACCAGGGCACCACCGGGCAGAGCTCGCTCCTGCGCCGCAAGTCCGACGAGATGCGCTTCGACTGGATCGAGATCGACTTCGACGGCCTGAAGCGCGGAACCAAGTCGCTGGGCGGCACGGTCAACGCGGGGTTCATGGCGGCGCTGTCGGTCGGCCTGCACCAGTACCACCTGGACCACGGCGCGGTCGCGTCGTCGCTCCGCACCGCGATGGCGATCAACACCCGCACGGACAAGCACGGCGACACCGGCAACGAGGTGATCGGGGTCATGCTGCCCATGCCCCTGTGCGACGACCCGGCCACGGCGATCAAGCTGTGCGGCGAGATGGCGCGCGAGCACAGGGCCGACGACGACGTGCTGTTCGTCATCGACCGGTTCCGCGCCTTCGCCAACCGGCTGCCCAAGCGCATCGTCGGGCCGATGACGAGGCGGACGATGAGCGGCGTCGACCTGCAGATCTCCAACGTCGCCGGCAACCCGCGGCGGACGTACTTCGGCGGGGTCGCCAGTCTGAAGGGCGTCGCGCTGCCCGTCGGTGGCCTCAGCGCCCTCGCCATCACGATGGTCAGCCACGGCGGCCGGGCCGACGTCGGCATCGTCAGCGACAAGGTCGCGCTCCCGGACGGTGACCTGCTGGTCCGCCGCATCCAGGAGGGCTTCGACGCCGTCGCCGCCCTCGCGCCACCGCCCTGATGCCCGACCCGTCCCGACGTCTCAGCGAGGCCGACGCCATCTTCCTCCCGATGGGGGCGGCGGTCGGCGGGGAGATGGCGCCGCTGTCGGTGGAGGTCCTCGAGGGCCCGCTCGACCCCGCGGCCGCGGCGCACCAGCGCGAGCTGCAGGCCCGCCTGCTCCCCGCGATGCGGCGCCGGATCGTGCGCGACCGCTTCTCGACCGCCCTGCCCCGCTGGGTCGACGTCGCCGGCGCGCAGCCCGAGGACAACTGGATGGAGCTCGATCCGCCCGGCGACGGCACGCTGCGGGCCGTGCTCGACTGGACGGCCCGGTGGGCGCGGCTCCCGTTCCCCGAGGACCGCTCGCCGTGGCGGTGCGTGCGGTTCGACGGCGTCGACGTCGACGGGGTGCCCAGGACCGTCATCGTGAGCCAGGTCCACCATGCGCTGATCGACGGAGGTGGCGCCCGCCGCATGGTCGAGCACCTCCTGCGCTTCGATCCCGACGCGCCCCTCGCGCCGATGCCACCGCTGCCCGAGCCCGAGGAGATCACGGCGTGGGACCGGTGGAAGGAGGGCTGGGCGGTGGAGGGCCGCAAGGTCCGGGCCAGTGCGAAGACGACCGGCGCCCGGCTGCGCTGGGCGGCCCGCGAACCGGGC
>DATFFY010000032.1:0-2103 GCA_035249805.1 Acidimicrobiales bacterium
ACCGCGGCGTCCGGCGTGGCCACGACGAGGAGGTCGACGCCGTCCGCCGCGGCCCCGACGTCGTCGCCCCGGCCCAGGATCGGCTGCACGTCCCAGCCGACGTCGGTCAGCGCGCCGGCCAGCGAGCCTCCGGCCCGCCCCGGCCCGATGATCCGCACGCGCGTCACGGCAACGTTTCTAGTGGCAGTCGCTCAGCGAGCCGAGGCGGCGCACGTCGCCCTCGGCGGCGTCGAGCGCAGCGGGAGCCACCAGGTCCGGAGCGAGGTCGGCGAGCGGGGCGAGGACGAAGCGGCGTTCACCGAGCCGTGGGTGCGGCACCTGGAGGTCGGGTTCGTCGACGAGCTCGCCCGCCACCCACAGCACGTCGACGTCGAGCGTGCGCGGCCCCCACCGCTCGGTGCGCACCCGCTCGGCGGCGGTCTCGAGGCGACGGCACACCTCGAGGAGGCCCCGTGCGTCGAGGCTCGTGTCGAGCTCGACGACGAGGTTGAGGTAGGGGCCCTGCTCGGGACCGCCGACGGGATCGGTCTCGTACACGGGCGACACGGCCACCACGTCCTCGAGGGCGGCGACGGCGGCCCGGAGGTGCCCGGCGCGGTCGCCGAGGTTCGACCCGAGGCCCAGGAACGCGCGGGTCAGCCGTCCCCTCCCCTGGTCCGGGTGATGCGGACGCCGGAGGTGGCGAGCTGCTGGGCGACCGGGGGGCGCAGCTTGCGGACGGCGACGGTGACGGCGCGGATGCGGGCGTCGTGCCCGACCACGGCCGCGGCGACCCGCTCGGCCAGCGCCTCCAGGAGGCCGAACGACGAGTGGGCCACGATCTCGGCCGCCACCTCGCAGAGCGCCCCGTAGTCGACCGTGTCCTGGAGGGCGTCGGTGCGACCGGCGGCGCTCAGGTCCACGTCGATGTCGAGGTCGAGCTCGAGGGGCTGAGGCTGCTCGCGCTCGTGCGGGAGCACGCCGACGATCGCCGAGAGCCGCAGGCCGCGCAGCTCGATCGCGTCAGCCACGAGCGGACCACCTCACCACGCTCCGGCGACACCCTGCGGAGGCCGGAGCGCAGCGGAGACCGGAGCGGGCAGACAACTCAGTGGGGAACGGTGGCGGCCAGGGCGACGAGGTCGCGCCCGAGCGGGCCCATCTGCCGCGAGAGCAGCCGCTCGACCACGGAGGTGGCCTGCGGCGCGTGGGGCACGACCTCGGCCCAGAGCAGGTAGCCGGCCATGAGCCCCGCGACGCGGTCGGACAGCTCGTCCTGGTGGACCAGCACCTTGCCGCCGGCGGCCAGCATCGTGGCCAGGTCCGGGTAGAGCGCGCTGGCGACCGCGTACGCGTCGTCGTGGGGACCGAAGGGCAGGTGCTTCCAGGCCACCCCGAGCTCGTCGTAGTTGTGCAGGTTGTGGGGCGACGGGATCAGCGTCACGACGCACGTGAAGCCCTGCTCGCGGATCCAGATGATCTCCTCCTGGCGCCGCACGCGGCGGTGGTTGGAGCCGTACCCGCCGGGCCGCTCGCACACGGCGAGCCGGTCCTTCAGGATCCACGAGAAGTTCCGGGGCTGGATCCCCTGCGCCCACTTGCCCTTCATCGGCACTACGCCGCCCTCCCGATCTCGCCTGCGACGACCGCGACCGCGTGCCGCGTCGCGCGCACGTCGTGCACGCGCACCATCGCCGCGCCGCAGGCGAGCGCCCAGGTGGCGGTGGCGAGCGAGCCCTCGAGGCGGTCGTCCGTACCCGCGAGCCCGTCGGCGCCGTCGGACCGGCCGAGCAGCTCCCCGAGGAAGCGCTTGCGGCTCGTGCCCACCAGCACCGGGAAGCCGGTGGCGACGAGCTCGTCCAGGTGGGCGAGCAGGGCGAGGTTGTGCGCGGTGGTCTTGCCGAACCCGATGCCGGGGTCGATCCACACCTCGGGGACGCCGTTGGCGCGGGCCCGCTCGGCCCGGGCCACCAGGTGGTCCCGCACCTCCGCGACCACGTCGGCGTAGCGGGGGTCGTCCTGCATCGTGCGGGGATCGCCCTGCGCGTGCATCGCCGCCCAGGGGACGCCCAGCTCGGCGGCGACCTCGTCGAGCGAGGCCGAGACGTCGTTCACCAGCTGCGC
>DATFFY010000033.1:0-2324 GCA_035249805.1 Acidimicrobiales bacterium
CTCGGCGCCGACTACGTGCTGGTCAACCCGTTGCACGCCGCCGAGCCGGTCGCGCCGATGGAGCCGTCGCCGTACCTGCCCACCTCCCGCCGGTTCTTCAACCCGCTCTACCTCCGCGTCGAGCGGATTCCGGAGTACGCCGACCTCGCCGGACCCGACCGGACCCGGGTCCGAAGGCTGCGCACGGGCCTGGCCTCACGGCTGAAGGGCGTCGACGCGATCGACCGGAACGCGTCCTGGAAGGCGAAGCGGGCGGCGCTGCGCGTGGTGCACGGAGTCCCGCGAACCGCCGGCCGGGAGGCTGACTACCAGGCGTTCCGGAACCGGCACGGCGACGGGCTCGTCGACTTCGCGACCTGGAATGTCCTCGCCGAGCTGCACGGCAACGACTACCGCAGCTGGCCCGAGGAGCTCCAGGACCCTGGTTCGGACGAGGTCTTCGCGTTCCGACAAGCCCACGAAGCCGAGGTCGACTTCCACATGTGGCTGCAGTGGGTCGTCGACGAGCAGCTGCAGCTGGCGCAGGCCAAGGCTGTCGGCGCCGGGATGGCGCTCGGCGTGATGCACGACCTGGCCGTCGGGATCCACCCGGGCGGGGCGGACGCCTGGCGCGGCAAGGCCGCCTACGCCCGCGACGTGCAGGTCGGTGCTCCGCCGGACGCCTACAACCAGATCGGCCAGAACTGGGGCCAGCCACCGTGGCGGCCGGACCGGTTGGCCGAGCTCGGCTACGCCCCGTTCCGGGAGCTGATCGGCAACGTGCTGCGCCACGCCGGGGGAGTGCGAGTCGACCACGTCATCGGCCTGTTCCGGCTCTGGTGGGTCCCACCGGGCCAACCGCCGAGCGAGGGAACCTACGTTCGCTACGACCACGAGGCGATGGTCGGCATCCTCGCCCTTGAGGCCCACCGGGCAGGCGCCCTGGTGGTCGGCGAGGACCTCGGCGTGGTGGAGCCGAGCGCCCGCAAGTACCTCGCCCGCCGCGGCATCCTCGGCACCTCGATCCTGTGGTTCGAGCGCGATGACCAGGGTCGGCCGCTGGCCGCCGAGGCGTGGCGTGAGCTGTGCCTGGCCTCGGTCACGACCCACGACCTGCCGCCGACCGCCGGTTATCTGGCCAGCGAGCACGTGCGGCTGCGCGACGAGCTGGACCTGCTCACCCGGCCGCTGGAGGAGGAGGTCGCGGCCGACGCCGCAGAGAGGGAGTCCTGGCTCGACGAGGTCCGCGGGCGCGGGCTGCTGTCGGAGCACGCGGACGTGGAGCAGACCGTGACGGCACTGCACGAGTACCTGACCCTCACCCCGGCCCGGCTCCTCAACGTGGCGCTCGTGGACGCGGTCGGGGACCGGCGCACGCAGAACCAGCCCGGCACCACCGACGAGTACCCGAACTGGCGGGTGCCGCTGTCCGGGGCGGACGGGGTACCGATGCTGCTCGAGGACGTGCTGACCTCGAAGCGAGCGGCCGCGCTCGCGGCAACCGTGCGCCAGGAGGGCTAGAGCTCGAGCTCGAAGTGGTCGTCGCGCCGGCGGAACCCGAGGCGGTCGTAGTACGGCGCGACCATGCCCTTCGGCGTGGCCACGGTGCGGAACCCCTCGTCCTTCAGCAGCCCGCTGCGACGCCACACGAACTCGCCGGGCGAGAAGTCCCGGAACCGGGGAGTGACGTAGTCGAGCTCGACCTGGGCGACGCCGTGGCCGACGTCGCGGATCAGCACGACCCCGACGGTCTCGTCGCCACGCTGGACGAGGTACGCCGACCGGTCCGGCGCTGCGCCGTCCCAGATGAAGTCGGGTTGGAACTTGAGGATGTCCTGACCGTGGACGCGCAGGACGTGGCGGAGGTACTCATCGTTGGGGCCGACCTCGAGCACGGTGAACGCCTGGTCGTCGTGCCGATCGGAGAGCAGCTTGCGGATGAACCACAGGTTGATCAGTGAGAGCGCGATGTTCATCCCGACCATCGGCCAGATGCCGAGGATGCCGTTGAACACGGTGAGCACGATGCAGGCAACGAGGTTCAGCACCCGGAACCGGAGGACGCGCGCCTGCATCACCGAGTAGATCAGCAGCGCCGAGCCGGCCCAGCCGAACGCGTCGAGCCAGCTCATGCCGAACAAGTCAGGCACGCGGGAACTCACCTCCTGGCGATGTGATCGACAGGAGCGTACGCGTCAGCGGACCCTTCGGAGGTGAACCCCGCGGGTCGACCCGAGCCCTATTGGCGTCGGCGGAAGCGGACGGCGCCGTTGGGTAGCCGGGTCTTGATGTAGGCGTCGTCGTGGGCCAGGCCGTGGTGGTGTTCGCAGTAGAGCCGGCCGTTG
>DATFFY010000034.1:0-23306 GCA_035249805.1 Acidimicrobiales bacterium
CCCGAACGTCGACGACAACCCCGGCACCGAGCGCCGGCCCTAGTCCACCCGGCCGGCGCAGCGGCCGGTGACGCGGGTGAGTAGCGTGCGCGGCGCGGGCTCCGACCTGGCAGAGGAGGACCCATGGCCGTGCTCCTGATCGGCGAGATCCCGAACCTCACCGAGGAGATGTACGCCCCCCTCGTGGAGCAGCTGCGCCCTGTCATGCAGAGCACTGAGGGCTTCGTCGCCCACGTCGGCGGTCCGAATCCCGACGGTGGCTGGCGGGTCATCGAGGTCTGGGACTCAGAGGAGCAGGCCCAGTCCTGGTTCGAGCAGAACGTCAAGCCGAACCTCCCGCCCGGCGTGACGCCCAACCGCACCTATCACCCGATCCACACCCGCTTCACCGCCGCGGGCTGATCGCCTCAGCAGCTGAGCACCGTGACGTCGTAGGCGCCGAAGCCGGGGTCACGGGTGACGATGACGAGGCCCTCGACCTGGGCCTGCGCGATCAACATCCGGTCGAACGGATCCCGATGGTGCGGCGGGAGCAGGGCGACTCGCTCCGCGTGCTCGAGGGTGATGGGCAGCGGTTCGAGCCCGTCTTCCACGATCGCCGTCCCGATCGGCTCGGGCAGCTCGAGCTTCCCGAGCGCGGCCTTGATGGACGCTTCCCAGACCGTCGCGGCGCTGACCGCGACGAGGTTGTCCGGGTCGCCGATGGCGGCGGCGGCCTCGTCGGACAGCTCCACGCCGGCGAGCCACCAGAGGAGCGCGTGGGTGTCGAGGAGCAGGTTCACCCGCCCTCGAACTCTTCGATGATCCCGTCGTCCGTGCGGTCGAAGTCGGCCGCGATCGACACCCTGCCCTTCCAGCGCCCCGGCTTCCGCGGCGCCGTTGTGGGCTGGAAGGCGACGAGCCGGGCCATGGGGCGACCGGCCTTGCCGATGACGATCTCCTCGCCCCCGGCCGCCCGTTCGACGAGGCGCGACAGGTGGGTCTTGGCCTCGTGGATGTTGACGATCACGGACTTAGTCTAGTCGGACCAACTCGGCTGGCTTCCGGCCAGTGGCCCTGCGCCGGTCAGGCGACGACGAGGTCGAGGCGGTACTCGCCGCCGGTGCTGCCGTCCTGGGCCTGCACCACGATGTCCGCGGTCGTGACCTCGTTGTGGCTGAAGACGGTCGAGCCACCCGGGGTGCAGGGGACGAACCCGGTGCTGATCGGCGTATCGAACTCGGCCACCCCCTCCGCGGCGAAGCACTGGATGTTGTACGTGCCGGTGCCGGTAGCCGGCCGGGTCAGGTCGAAGGTGTCCGAGTCCGACTCCGAGTCGACGCACCCCTCGAGCACATCCGGGTCGCTCACGCTGCCCGAGCTCACCGCGAAGGTCGTGGGCTCGTCGTCGGCAGGGTCGTCGCACGGCGAGCCGTTGCCACCACCGGGGAGGCCACAGGCGGCCGTGCCCACCAGGAGGAGGGTTGCCACCGTCAGTCGTACGAAGCGCAGCGTCATGACCGCCGACCGTAGTCGTCCGGCGGTGGTCAGCGAACCACGGACAGCAGCCTCCAGGAGCCGGGCACGCCTCTGAGCTCGTGATCACCGTGGTCCGCGAGCTCGATGCCCGACCCCGCCACCAGATCGCCGACGGTGCGGGACACCAGGACCTCTCCCGGGCCGGCCAGCCCCCCGATGCGAGCGGCGACGTGGACCGCCAACCCCGCGAGGTCACCGCCCCGGACCTCGCACTCCCCGCTGTGGATGCCGACCCGCACCGGCACGCCCACCTCGCCGGCCGCCCCGACGATGGCCTGGGCACAGCGGATCGCGCGGGCGGGGCCGTCGAACGACACGAAGAACCCATCGCCCGTCGTGTTGATCTCGCGTCCCTGGAAGCGGCGCAGCTCCTCGCGGACGGCGCTGTCGTGGGCGTCGAGCAGCTTGTGCCACCTCGCGTCACCGATGGTGGCGACCCGCTCGGTCGATTCGACGATGTCAGTGAAGACCACGGTCGTGAGGACGCGGTCGATCTCGACCTCGGGAAGCCCCCCGGTGAGGAACTTCGACACCTCGTCGAGCGCGGCGGTGCGAGCCTGGCCATCGTTCAGGGACACGCCCTTGCCCGGCACCTGCACGAACGTGGCGCCGGCCACGTGGTCGGCGATGTACTGCCCGTGGGACACCGGCACGATCGGGTTCTCACTCGTGTGCACGACCAGGGTGGGGACCTGGATGAGAGAGAGGATCGCGCGCACGTCGAGGCTCTCCATGATGTACCGGTACTGCTCGGCCGCCGTCCGCGGTGTCGCGGCGGCTCGTAGCCGCCGTGCGTACTCGCGCGCGAACTCGGCGTCCTCGGCCACGGCCGGGTTCGTGAAGCGGCTGAGATCGGGCGTCCCCCACAGTGAGCGGATCACCTCGATCTGCGCGTCGATCGTCTCCTGGCTGGAACCGATGGGGTAGTCGCCGTCGACCATGAACCGCGCCGTCGTGTTGGCGAGGACGAGCGCGCTCACGCGGGTGGGGTGCAGGCTGGCGAAGAGCATGGCGATCGGTCCGGCGTCGAGCGACGCGAAGATCGCGGCCCGCTTCGAACCGGCGGCGTCCAGGACCGCGAGGACGTCCTCCGTCCACTCCTCCCACGTCGGCATGGCATTGAGCGCGAGGCCGTCCGAGGCGCCCGTGCCGCGACGATCGAAGTAGATCAGCCGGCTGAACGACGACAGGGCGCTCATCCAATGAGCGCTCCCCTCGTCCTCCCAGAACATGTCGACGTGGCTGCCCAGGCCGTAGAAGTACAGGAGATCGATCGGGCCGTCCCCGAACACGGTGTAGGCCACATCGCTCTCGCCGACCGTGACGTAGACCGTGTCGTGCGACCGGCTCATCCGCACCTCCAGGGGCTGCCCGAGTGTGCCACTCGAGGTCTGGTTCAGGGTCCCCCGAGGGGGGTGCCAGGGGACCGTCCGGGGATCGCGGCGTCAGCTTTGGAGCGCGAAGACGGCCCAGGTGCCGGGGACGCCCTTGAGCTGCTGCTCGCCCCGGCCCTCGAAGCGGAGACCCGAGCCGGTGACCAGATCGGTCACCGTCCGCGAGACGAGCACCTCGCCGGGGCCGGCGAGCGAGGAGACCCGCTGCCCGATGTGCACCGCGATGCCGCCGATGTCGTCACCTCGCCGCTCCACCTCGCCTGTGTGGAGCCCTGCTCGAACCTCGATGCCCAGCTCGTGGGCGCCCTCGCAGATCGCTTGCGCGCATCTGACGGCACGGGCGGGTCCCTCGAACGTGGCCAGCACGCCGTCGCCGGTCGGGTTGACCTTGCGCCCTCGGTGGCGATCGAGCTCCCGCTGGACGAGCGCGTCGTGGCCGTCGAGCACCCGGGCCCACTGCTTGTCCCCGACGCGGGCCGCGTGCTCCGTCGACGACACGATGTCGGTGAACATGACCGTCGCCAGGGAGCGGTCGGGCTCCTGATCGGCCGGCACCCCGGTGATGAACTCCTCGATGTGGTCGACGAGGTCGTCGGCTCGCTCGGTGAAGAACCAGTAGTCCGCCCCGGGCAGCACCACGAGCTTGGCGTCCGGGATCTGCTCCGCGACATACCGGCCGTGGTCGAGCGGCGTGAGCGCGACGTCCCGGTGGTGGAGCACGAGGGTCGGCACCGTGATGCTCGGCAGGACGGATCGCAGGTCGAGGCTCACGATCCACCGGAGCACTGCGCCGTGCACGGACGGGCTCAACGAACCCCGCTCGAACCGGCCCTGCCATCGACAGAAGGCCGCATCCCCCTCCCGGCTCGGGGCCCAGCTGGCCGCGTGCGGACGGGTTCCCCAGGTCCGCTCGCTCCAGTCGACGTAGCTGTCGACGACGTGACGGGGTAGGCCGATGCTGTAGTCCTCCGCCCACGCCTGTCGGGCACTCGGCTCCAGCAGGGTGAGGGTGCCCGTCCGGTCGGGATACGTCGCGGCGAAGAACATCCCGAGGAAGGCCGTCGCACCGTGGCAGACGAGATGCGCGCTGGTGGATCCCACCTCGTCGAGGACGACGCGGGTGTCCTCCATCCAGCTCTCCGGTGTCGGCAGGGCGCCGAGCGGAATCGGGTCGGAGGCACCGAACCCGCGGTAGTCCAGGCAGATGAGTCGGCCCATGCCGGCCAGCCGACGGAGCACGTGGGCGAACGAGGGTTCCTCCCACATGACGTCGATGCAGTGGGCGGCCGGGAGGAGGACGATGTCGAGGGGGCCGTCCCCCAGCGTCTGGTACGCCAAGCAGACGCCATCGTCCGCCTTCACGTAGTGCGTGTCCGGCTGGGTCACGCGGACAGTGTGCCCGTCCCCGGGTGGGGAGGCGTCAGGCTCGCCAGGCCGTCACCTCATGACCGAGGTACGCGGGCGACGACCACCCATCCGGCGGGAGCTGCGCCACCAGCGCGGCCGGCGGCTTCAGGCCGCGCGATGGAGGAACGAGACGTGCATGTGGTGATGGTGGCTGGTGAACCAGCCGAGGCCGGTGTCGGAGGTCTCGTAGGCAAGCGGAACGTCGGCGCAGTCGGTGATCCGCGCGTCGCACAGCGCTTGGAGGCCAGCCTCCAGGAGTGGGCCGATCCGGCCGTCCACCCCGATCACTCGAACCGCGCCGCTCCGTGCGAGCGCATCGATGAACAGCGCCGTGCGGGGCACGTCGAGCAGCTCGGGAGGCTCGGTGCAGTGGTCCTGATCCACGCCGTCGAGCGCCGACCCGCACACGGGCCGGAGTCGGTTGTCCGACGTCCCGGTCTGGAAGTACGCGATGTCGATGTCGAGTCCACCCGTGTGCGTGCCGACCGGGTGCGCCGGAGCCCCGATCGAGGTCCCAGGGATCGAGCCGTCGCACTCGCTCATGTCGCCGAGGCCGACCGGTCCACCGTGCCCCGAGGACCAGCCGTCCGCGAGGACGCGGACCCGCTCGGCCGCCGCCTGCACGATGTGGACGAGCGGTCCACGCAGGTAGCTGCGGTACTCGAGCCCGCGCAGCTCGCCGTTGGCTGGATAGTCCTCGTAGGCCGGCGACGTCCGCGGCTCGAACGCAGCCAGCTCGGTGCAACCGAGGATGGGCGCGAGCAGGTTCGCGCACCCTGACACGGCGCCGAGCGAGCGCGATCCGATCCGACCACCGGAGGTCTCGACGCGGACGCACGTGCCGATGTCCTCGTCGAGGCCCGAGAACCTCAGCATGATGGTCCCACCAGTGTCGTCGGGCGTCGCATCTCCGGTCGCGCCCACAGCGATCGTGCCTCCGGGGATGGTGATCTCGAACGCCACGGCGTCATCCTCGGCAGCGCCGCTCGGTGCACTCGAGCCCCGGATCAACGCGGCCACCACGAGCGCAGCCAGAGCACCCAGGTCCCGCCGCCGCGATGGACTGAGTCGGCGCATCGGATCCGCCTTCTGCCCCTGCGGGCCGCTTCCCCATGGCCCGCCCCGACGAGCGAGACGGTAGACGATGGACGCGAGCTATCGAGTCCGTCGAGCGGTCAGCTGGAGCCGGGATCGCGTCGTGGTCACGGTGGCGGCGGGGACCTCCGCGGCTCGCCGAAGCTCGGCCAGCCCGCGTTCGTAGGCCTCGTCGTCGAGCAATGCGAGCTCTGACACGACGCGCCGCTCGGCGTCGGCGAGCGCTTCGGCTGCGGAGATCTCCTCGCCGCCGGTGTCGAGCAGGATCTCGACGGTGAGGTCGTGCGCTTCCAGCGCCTCGGTGGTGCGCTCCGGCGACCAGAACCGAGCGGCATCGAGCGCGACCGTCTCGGGAAAGCACTCGTACACCCACCAGCCCTGGGCCGCGGTGGGCTCGATGTTGGTGATGCGGAACAGCCCCCCGGGAGCGAGGACGCGCACGATCTCGTCCACGGCCCGGTCCTTGTCCTGGAAGTGGTGGAAGCAGTACCTGGACGTGAGGTAGTGGATCGCCTCGTCCTCCAGCGGTAGGTCCTCGGCGCGAGCGCGCATCAGATTGGGGACCCCCTTCGCCCGTGCCTCAGCGAGCATGGCCGGCGAGGGATCGGCTCCGACGAACGTCACCGGCGCGTCGCCGAAGAACCCGCGCTGCGCTGCCAGCCAGCTCCCCGTGCCGCACCCCACATCCAGCACGCGGACCCCGGGGCGCGACGCCAGCAGCTGATCGACGACGTCGTCCCGCGGGATCGAGAACCGCTCGCGGTCCTCGTCGTAGCGCGCAGCCACCTGCTCGTACATCTGCACCGAGCCACACCCTATTGACGGCCGCGGCGGTGAGCGTACGAGCGCGATCTATCGAGTGGACCCAGTCTGGGCCTGCTGACCAGAACAGGCTCACCCAGCTGGTCCCCGGCCAGTCGCCACGCGAGGGGTGGTCGCATCCCAGCTGGGCAGCGTGGAGAGGTCGGTGATCCGTCGACCGGCGATCGGTTCGCCCACCTCCACCGAGACTCGCACGGGTGGGTTCGACGGGCATCGAGCTTCGGACGGCGCGGGTGCCGACAGCAGCAGCCCCACCGCTCCCGGGCCGAAGAAGACCTCGGCGGCGATCTGCTCGGGGTCGATCGGGCTTCCGCCGTTGCAGAAGGAGTTCAAGGCGAGCAGGTGCACGACCGACCCGTCGACCGCGACGAGGTCGAAGTACACCAGCCCACCCGTCTCGGGCCGTGCAAGTGGAGTACAGCCAGCGGTGTAAGCGGACACGGATGGCCCACCAGCCGTGGAGCGGTCGACGTGCACCTCGGCGAGGGTGCGGTCCGCGGAGGGTTCACCGTGGCCGTAGACCTCGGTCTGTCCTTCGGTGTGGAGGTGCCGCCAGCCTGTCTGCCGCTGCGCCCACTGAGAGTCTTGGGCCCGTTCGGCGAGCCAGGTCCGCAGCGCAACGGCAGCGGCATCCTCCTCCGCTTCCGCGCCCGTCGGCGCGGTCAGCCGCTCGTTCGGGTACGGGATCCCCAGGCACGCGACTCGTCGGTGCGCTGAGTACCGGTCCCGCGCGCGGATCAACGGGGCACCGGCCCCACCTGCGGGACCGGGAGCAACGGTCGTCGCGGCGACCTGGTCGGCCTCCGCCGGGCGCAGCTGGTTGGCCAGGTCCATGGCGAGCTGATCGCGCTGCTCGGAGGTCCCCCCGGTAGCAGTCACCGTGAACGACCCACACCGGTCCTGACCCCCACGGAAGTAGCGGAGCTGGCTGAACTCGTCCTCCGCGCCCGGGTCGCCGGCTCGCCCGCGCCACAGGGCGGCCTGCCCGAGGTCGATCATGACGAGCTCGACGTCCTCGCCGACGAGGTCGATGACCATGACGCCGGGTACGTGGATCTCGGCCCGTAGGCCGGCGCTCGTCACGACGTGCGCGGCCGCAGGCTCGAACACCCCGCCGATGGGGAGGGGTCCTATCTCGATCCTGTGCCCACCGGGGAGCACGTCGACTGAGCACCCGTCGTCTCCGACGATGGTCGACCCGACCTCGCCGCCAGCCGCGCTGGTGAGCGAGGACGTCGTCATGCCGACGCGACCGTCACCCGAAGCCACGACATCGCTGCCATCGCGGTCATCGCTCCGCCAGAGCCCGACGCCGATGAGCAGCACGACGAGCGCCACCGCTGTTGCGAGGACCAGCCGGGGCTGCCACCCCTCAAGGCGGGTCCACCGGGGCTGCGAGGGGACGTCCATGGGCAGGCGCAGCCTGTCCTCGGCAGCCCGGTCGACCGCCTCGGCGTAGCGGCGGAGCTGGTCGAGCTCGTCGCCAGGATCAGGCGTCATCGATCGTCACCTTCAGCGCCGACCGCAACCTGGCCAACCCACGCTCCGCGTGCGTGGCCACCGAGCTGACACTGACGCCCATCGCCTGAGCCGCCTCACCCGGCCTCCAGGCACACCCGTGGACGAGCCAGACCGCCGTCCTCTGCCGTGCCGACATCCGCCGAAGCGCCTCCACCAGCCCAGGCTCGACGTCGACCACGCCCACCGCCGCAGGCGAAGGCAGCAGGCCCTGTCGCCGAACCCGGCTCTTCGACTGACCGACCCGATAGAGGTAGCCGAGCGGATTGTCCATCTTGCTCACCTCGTCCCAGTGCTCCCACGCCCAAGCCAGTGCTTCAGCAGCAGCATCGGCGGCCTGGTCGACCCCTCGGCTCGGAGCGAGCGCGCGTCGAAGGCGTGGGAGCGCCTCCCGTGCGAACCGCTCGAACTCAGCGTCGTCGGTCACCCAGGTCCTTTCGGAGAGGGAGACCAGCGAACCGCCTCGATCCACGACACGCAATGCCGCGTACCGCACAGCCCTCACAATGGGTTCTCGGGCGATCTACCGCGCTGTACCCGCTGTAGATCGCCCGAGTTCGCCGACCTAGCCTCCCTGGCCGGGCACCACCCGGTAGGCCTCGTAGACGGCGTCGATGGCGCGGAGGCTCGCCAGGAGGCTGTCGAGGTGGCCGGGGTCGGCCAGCTCGAACTCGAAGCGCATCTTCGAGACGCGGTCGCTGTCGGTGTTCGTGGTGGAGCTGAGGATGTTGACGTGGTGGTCGCTCATCGAGGCGGCCACGTCGCGGAGGAGGCGGCCGCGGTCGAGGGCCTTCACCTCGATGGCGGCGACGAAGGTGCCCTGGTGGGACTCGTCCCAGTCGACGTCGATGAGGCGGTCGGCCTGGCCGTCGGCCAGCGACACCGCATTGGCGCAGTCGGCCCGGTGCACCGACACGCCGCGGCCGCGCGTGACGAAGCCGAGGATCTCGTCGCCCGGGACCGGGGTGCAGCAGCGGGACAGGCGGACCATGAGGTCGTCGAGGCCCTCGACGTGCACGCCCGCCGCGGGCCGCTTGCGCGACGCGGGGCGCCGCGGCTGCCGCATGGTGCTGGGCAGCACCTCGTCCTCGTCCTTGTCGGTGTCGACGGAGCGGAGCTTCTTGGCGACGCGGGCGGCGATGGACTTGCCCGAGACGTGGTGCTCGCCGATCGCCGCGTAGAGCGCGTCGAGGTCGACGTAGTTGAGGTCCTTGGCGATCTCCTCGAGGACCGCTCCCCTCGCCACCTTCTGCACCGGCAGGCCCTCCCGGCGCATCGCGTCCACGAGCTCCTCGCGGCCGTTGTCGACGGCGTCCTCGCGCCGCTCCCGGGAGAACCACTGGCGGATCTTCGAGGCGGCCCGGGGCGTGGCCACGATGTGCAGCCAGTCGCGCGACGGGCCGGCGCCCTCCACCTTCGACGTGAACACCTCGACCGTGTCACCCGACGTCAGCTTCGAGTCGAGCGGCACCAGGCGCCCGTTCACGCGAGCGCCGATGCAGGCGTGCCCCACCTCGGTGTGGATCGCGTAGGCGAAGTCGATCGGCGTGGCGCCCGCCGCGAGCGTGATGACCCGGCCCTTGGGCGTGAAGACGAAGACCTCGTCCTGCTCGAGGTCGATCTTCAGGTTCTGCATGAACTGGTCGGGATCCGACGTCTCGGACTGCCAGTCCACGATGCGGTTCAGCCAGGCGATGTCGGCGAGCGCGCTCGTGCCGTCCTTGTACTGCCAGTGCGCAGCGACGCCCTGCTCGGCGCGCGCGTGCATCTCGTAGGTGCGGATCTGCACCTCGAGGGGCTTGCCCTGCGGCCCCACCACCGTCGTGTGCAGCGACTGGTAGAGGTTGAACTTGGGCATGGCGACGTAGTCCTTGAACCGGCCCTGCACCGGCTTCCACGTCGCGTGGATGGACCCGAGCGCCGCGTAGCAGTCCTTGACGGAGTCGACGATCACGCGGATGCCGACGAGGTCGAAGATGTCGTCGAACTCGCGGCCCTTCACCACCATCTTCTCGTAGATGGAGTACAGGTGCTTCGGGCGTCCGGTCACCTCCGCGTTGATGCGCAGCTCCGCGAGGCGGGACCGCACCTGCTCCAGCACCTGGGCCAGGTACAGGTCGCGCTCCGGGGTGCGCATCGTGACCATGTGGTCGATCTCGGCGTACCGCTTCGGGTGGAGCGCGGCGAACGAGAGGTCCTCGAGCTCCTGCCGGACCTCCTGCATCCCGAGGCGGTGGGCCAGCGGGGCGTAGATGTCGATCGTCTCGCGGGAGGTCCGCTCCTGCTTCCAGGCCGGCATCGCCGCGATCGTGCGCAGGTTGTGGAGCCGATCGGACAGCTTGATGATCAGGACCCGGAGGTCCTTGGCCATCGCGACGAGCATCTTCCGCATCGAGGCCGCCTGCTGGGCCTCCTTCGTGTCGAACTTGATGCGGTCGAGCTTCGTGACGCCGTCGACGATCGCCGCGACGTCGGGCCCGAAGTCCTGCTCGAGGTCGTCGAGGGCGAGGCCCGTGTCCTCGACCGCGTCGTGGAGGAGGGCGGCCGCGATCGTGACGTCGTCCAGGCCCAGGTCGGCCACGATGCGGGCGACGGCCAGCGGGTGCTGGATGTACGACTCCCCCGACCGGCGGGTCTGGCCCCGGTGGGCGTCCGACGCAGCCAGGTAGGCCCGGGTGATCAGCGCGGTCGAGGACTTCGGGTGCCGGGCCCGGAAGGCGCTGAGCAGGGGCGCGACCTCGTCTGCCGGCGGGCGCTCGTTGCGGCGCCAGGGCAGGACCCGATCGACCGTGGGCATGCGATCAGGCTACCGCCGCGCCCGACCCCGGCTTCCGAAGGGTCCCGCCGCTATCGCCGCTTGCGGGTCTTCTTCCGGGGCCGCGGCGGGATGGCCGGCGGCGCGCCGGGAGGCGGCGGGACGGGCGTGGGACGCTCCGCGGTCGCCAGCCCGTCGTCGGGCTCCTCGCCCTCGGTGAGGGCCGATGCCACGGCCACTGCCGCCGGCGTGCGGGCCTCGGGCTTCGCGGCCGACGCCTGGCGGGCGGCCAGCCGGGCCTTGACGTCCCGGTACCGCGGTTCGCGCTCCTTCAGGACGGCGAGGAGCGGCGACGCGATGAAGATCGAGGAGTAGGCGCCGGCGAACAGACCGATGAGCAGGGCGAGGGCGAACTCCTGCAGGGTGGTCGCGCCGAGGACGTACGACCCGAGGACCAGCAGCGAGGCGACCGGGAGGAGGGCGGTGATCGAGGTGTTCAGCGACCGCATGAGCACCTGGTTCAGCGACAGGTTCACCATGTCGCTGTAGCTGAGGCCCTCCTTGCTGCCGACGAGGTTCGTGTTCTCGTCGACCTTGTCGAACACGACGATGCCGTCGTAGATCGAGAAGCCGAGGATCGTGAGCAGGGCGATCACCGTCGCCGGGGTGACCTCGAAGCCGACCACCGAGTACACGCCGATCGTGAAGAGGATGTCGTGGACGAGGGCGATGAGCGTCGGCACCGCCATGCGGAACTCGAACCGCAGCGAGATGTAGAGCGTGATCGCGACCAGGAACACGATGAGTGCCCGCAGCGCCTTCTCGCTGATCTCCTCGCCCCAGGACGGCCCGACCGACGTCAGGCTCACCTCGTCGATCTGCGAGCCGGTGAGCTCGGCGAGGGCGGTCGTGATCTCCTCGGCCTTGTCGATGTCGACCGGCTCCGCCTCGACGCGCAGCCGGACGTCGCCGTCGGCGGTCAACGACTGGACGGTCAAGCCGTCGAGGCCCTGGTCGTCCATCGCGCCGAGCGCGTCGTCGACCGAGGTGTCGCCGGCGGGCGTCTCCCACACCACGCCCCCCTCGAAGTCGATCCCGAGGTTGAGGCCGCGGACGAACAGCGACACGAGGCCGACGAGGATGAGGACAGCGCTGATGACCGCCCATCGGCGGAGCTGGCCGACGAAGTCGAAGGTCGTGTCGCCGTGGTAGAGGCGGTTCCAGAGCGAACGCTGCACCGGGCTCCCGGTCGCCGTCATCGTCCACCTCCCGCCGCGATGGCGACCTGCGCGGACTGGGCCTCACCCGTGAGTCCGCGGGCCAGGCCCATCCAGTGGGTCCCGGTGAAGAACCGGCTGCGCGACAGCAACGCCACCATCGGCCGGGTGAAGAACCAGGCCACGATCACGTCGAAGATCGTCGACAGGCCGAGGAAGAAGGCGAAGCCGCGCACGGGACCGACGGTGAGCCAATACAGGAGACCAGCGCCGATGAAGCTGGAGATGTTGCCGGCCAGGATCGTGCGGAAGGCCCGCTTGAAGGACCGCTCGGTGGAGGTGCGCAGGGTGCGGCCGGCGCGGAGATCGTCCTTGAGGCGCTCGAAGTACACGACATAGCTGTCGACCGTGACGCCGACCGAGATGACGATGCCCGTGACGCCGGCAAGGCTGAGCGCGAGCCCCTGCGTCTCGCCCAGCCAGGCGATCATCGCGTAGTTGAGCGCGGCCCAGACGGTGAGGCCCAGGACGACGACCACCCCCAGGGCGCGGTAGTAGACGAGCATGTAGAGGCACACGAGGGCGAGGCCGAACAGCCCGGCGATGAGACCCGCCCGGAGCGAGTCCTCGCCGAGGGTGGCCGACACCGTCTGCACGGTCTGGGGCTCGAGGTTCACCGGCAGGGAGCCGTAGCGCAGGACGAGCGCGAGGTCCTTGGCCTCGGACTGCGTGAAGCTCCCCGAGATCACGATCTGGTCCCGCTCGTAGCTGGCCTGGGAGATCGAGGGCGCCGACACGACCTCGGAGTCGAGGGCGATGGCGAGCTGCCCGCTCGGGCAGGTCTCGGTCTTCGAGAAGCACGCGGCCGCGATCTGGTTGAACTGCTGGATCGACTCACCGCCCTTGATGACGAGGTTCACCTGCCACTGGCCGGACTCGTTCAGGTCGGCGGACGCCGTCTGCACGATCTGGCCGGTCGCGGCGGCCGGACCGAGCTGGTAGGTCGCCTCCACCGCGCCGTCGTCGTCGCGCAGCGGCAGGACCACGGGCTGCCCGGCCACGTCCTGCTCCCGGGGTGTGAGCTCGAACCCGGTGGTGATCGGCGTCGTCGTGCTCGTCGAGGCATCGGGGGCGGCCGCGGTCGTGGTGGTCGCGGCGGGGTCCTCCTGGAACGGCGTCGCCCCTCCTTCCGCGGCCTGACCCTCGACCGGCGCGGCGGTGGTGGTCGACCCGTCGGCGGGCGCGGTGGTGGTCGTGGTCGAGCTCAGCGCGTCGAGCAGGTCCTCGGCCGAGCCCTGGATCTGCGCGACCACGGGCCGGAACCGGAGCTCGGCGGTGTCGCCCACCAGCTCGAGGGCCCGCTGCTGGTTCTCGACGCCCGGGAGCTGCACGATGACCGACCGCCCTTGGCGGGCGATCTCCGGCTCGGCCACGCCCAGGGCGTCGACGCGGTTCCGGATGATCTCGATCGTCTGGTCGAGGGTGTCGTCGCTCGCCTCGCTGGTCGGCTGGAGCACCACCGACACGCCGCCCTGGAGGTCGAGGCCGAGGGCCGGGGTGGTGCCGCTCGTGAGGACCGCCGCGAGCGCGCCGAGCGCGACGAGGACGATGAAGACGAGGGGGGTGACCGACCTGCGGCGCATGCGAGGGGCGACCCTACCCGTAGGCCGCGGCCACGCGGCAACGCACGGCCTCGAGGGTGCCGGCCTCGATGGCCGCCCTGGCCTCCTCGACGAGGCGCAGGGTCCACCACACGTTGTGGAGCGTCAGGAGGCGGGGTGCGGTGGGCTCGTCGACGACCAGGAGGTGGCGGAGGTACGCCCGGGAGAAGCGGGCGCAGACCGGGCAGCCGCACTCGGGGTCGAGCGGGTCGTCCGTCGCGGCGTTCTCGGAGCGCTTGAGGTTGTACCGGCCGGCCGTCGACAGGATGGTGCCGTGCCGCCCGAACCGCGTGGGCAGCACGCAGTCGAAGAGGTCGATGCCGAGGGCGATGGCCTCGACCATGCCGAGGGGGTCCCCGACACCCATGAGGTAGCGGGGCTGGTCCTCGGGCAGGTGCGGGAGCGTCGCGGCGAGCGTGGCCAGCATCTCGTCGCGGTCCTCCCCGACCGACAGCCCGCCCACGGCGTAGCCCTCGAACCCGACCGCCACCGTGCGCTGCGCGCTCTCGAGCCGCAGCTCGACGTCCGTCCCGCCCTGCAGGATCCCCAGCTGGGACAGCTCGGGCCGGTCGTGGGCCAGGAACGCCCGGCGGGCCAGCGCGGCCCAGTCGGCGGTGCGCTCGACCGCCGCCCGCAGCACGGCCCGGCTCGACGGCAGCGGCGGGCACACGTCGAGGACCATCTGCACGTCGCTGCCGAACGCCACCTGCAGGTCGACCGCGCCCTCGGGCGTGAGGCGGTGGGTCCCCCCGTCGTAGGTGGAGCGGAAGGTCACGCCGTGGTCGTCCAGGCGCACGTTGCCGCCGGGGTCCAGCGAGAACACCTGGTAGCCCCCCGAGTCGGTCAGCACCTGGCCGGACCAGCCCGTGAAGGCGTGGAGCCCGCCGCAGGCCGCGATCGCCTCGACGCCCGGCTTGAGCATGAGGTGGTACGTGTTCCCGAGGACGATCTGCACGCCGAGGTCCTCGAGGTCGACCGCCGACAGGGTCCGCACCGCCCCCCGCGTCCCCACCGGCATGAAGCACGGCGTGCGGATCGACCCGCGCGCGTTCGTCAACGTCCCGGCCCGGGCCAGGCCGTCGCGGGCGTGCACGTCGAGGGTCAACGTCATCCGCGCTCACCCCGCAGGAACATGGCGTCGCCGAAGCTCAGGAACCGGTAGCCCGCGGCCAGCGCGGCGGCGTAGAGGTCGCGCCAGCGCGGGCCCACGAACGCGTCCACCAGCACGAGCAGTGACGAGCGGGGCTGGTGGAAGTTCGTGACGAGGGCATCGACCAGCGCGAACCGATGGTCGCCGTGGATGAACAGGTCGGTCCGCCCCTCGAGCTCGCCGGTGGCCGCCACCGACTCGAGGGCGCGCACGGTGGTCGTGCCGACGGCCACGACGCGCGCCGCGGCCGCGCAGGCGTCGACGGTGGCCTGGGGCACCCGGTAGCGCTCCGCGTGCATCCGGTGGTCCTCGACCCGGTCGGTGGCGATCGGCTTGAAGGTGCCGAGGCCGACGACGAGCTCGACGGTGGCGAGCTCCGCCCCTGCGTCCGCGAGGCCCTGGAGCACCTCCGCGGTGAGGTGCAGCCCGGCGGTGGGGGCGGCGACCGACCCGGGCTCGTCCGCGTAGGTGGTCTGGTACCGCTCCGGGTCCTCGAGCGGTGTCGTGATGTACGGCGGCAGGGGGACCTCGCCGTGGCGCTCGAGGACGTCGAGCAGGTCGCTGCCGAGCGGGTGCACGACCTCCACGATCCGCCGGCCCTCGCCGAGGTCCTCGCCGACGATCACCCGCAGGTCGTCGCCGATCTCGAGGTCGGTCCCCGGCGCGAGCTTGCGGCTCGGGCGCACGAGGGCCTCCCAGGTGTCGGGCTCGCCGTCCACCGGCTCGAGGAGCAGCACCTCGGCCGCGCCACCGGTGTCCCGCGTCGTGCGCAGGCGGGCCGGGAGCACGCGGGTGGTGTTGACGACGACGAGGTCCCCCGCTCCGACCAGCGACGGCAGGTCGCGCACGTGGCGGTGATCGGGCGCCTGCCCCGGGCCGCGGTCGACCAGCAGCCGCGCCGCGTCGCGCGGCTCGACGGGCACCTGCGCGATCGCCGCGGCCGGGAGGTCGTAGTCGAAGTCGGCGGTCTCCATGACGCCGACCACCATGGCACTCAGAACAGGCCGGGCGGGCCCTTCGGGGGCGGCGTCAAGCCGAGGTGCTGCCAGGCGGCGGGGGTGGCCACCCGACCCCGGGGGGTGCGCATGAGGAGGCCGCACTGGATGAGGAACGGCTCGTACACGTCCTCGACCGTCTCGGTCTGCTCCCCCACGCTGATGGCGAGCGTCGACAAGCCCACGGGCCCGCCGCCGAAGCGCTCGCAGATCGCGGAGAGGATGGCGCGGTCCACCTTGTCGAGCCCGCGCTCGTCCACCCCGAACACGGCGAGGCCGTCGGACGCGGTGGCGAGGTCGACCACGCCGTTGCCCCGGACCTCGGCGAAGTCGCGCACGCGGCGCAGGAGCCGGTTGGCGATGCGGGGGGTGCCGCGGGCCCGGCCGGCGATCTCGCGGGCCCCGGGGGTGTCGACGTCGACGCCGAGGATGCCCGCGGCGCGCAGGACGATGGCCTCGAGGTCCTCGGGCTCGTAGTAGTCGAGGCGGGCGACGAGGCCGAACCGGTCCCGAAGCGGGCCGGTGATGGACCCCGTGCGGGTGGTGGCGCCGACGAGCGTGAAGCGGGGCAGGTCGAGCCGGATCGACCGGGCGGCCGGACCCTTGCCCAGGACGATGTCGATCTGGAAGTCCTCCATCGCCGGGTAGAGGACCTCCTCGACGACGCGCGGCAGCCGGTGCACCTCGTCGATGAAGAGGACGTCGCCCTCACCGAGCTGGGACAGCATCGCCGCGAGGTCACCGGCCCGCTCGATGGCGGGACCGGACGTGATGTGGAGGGTCACCCCCATCTCGATGGCGATGATGCCGGCCAGGCTCGTCTTGCCCAGGCCGGGCGGGCCCGCGAAGAGCACGTGGTCGACGGCCTGCGATCGCCGCCGCGCCGCCTCGAGGATGATCGCCAGGTGCTCCTTGAGCTCGGCCTGGCCGACGAACTCGTCGAGGGTGCGCGGCCGCAGGCTCGTGTCGATCGAGCGCTCGACGTCGTCGCTCTCCTCCGCCCGCAGCAGCTCCTCCCTCATCAGGTGCTACCGCCGCACCACGGCCAGGCGCTGGAGGGCGTCGCGCAGGAGCAGGCCGGCATCGCCGTCGTCGGGCAGGTCGACCATCACCTCGCGCACCTCGGCGTCGGTGTACCCCAGGCCGGCGAGGGCCTCGCGCACGTCGGCCCTCGCCGACGACCCGGGCACCGCGGTCGCGTCGGTCCCGGCTGCGACGGCCGCACCGAGGTCGGGCACCGAGAGACGGGACTTGAGGTCGATGAGGAGACGGGCCGCGGTCTTCTTGCCGACGCCGGGGACGAGGCACAGTGCGCCGAGGTCGTCCTCCGCGACGATCCGCGCCAGCGCGACGGGCGCGTGGATGGACAGGATCCCGAGCGCCAGCGCGGGCCCCACCCCGTGGGCGCCGAGGAGGGCCTCGAAGCAGCGCCGCTCGTCCTTGGTGGCGAAGCCGTAGAGCATCTGCGCGTCCTCGCGCTGGTGGTGGTGCACCCAGCAGAAGACCTCGTCGCCGACGTCGCCGAGCGACACGGCGTTCGTGGGGCTGACCGCGATCCGGTACCCGACGCCACCCGCCTCGATCGTGACCTCGGCGTCGTCCCGGTCGGTGAGGGTGCCCCGCAGCGACCCGATCACCGGACCGCTCCGATGCGGGCCGCCACCCGCCTCCGCAGCGGGGCGTGGGCGAGGTGGCAGAGGGCGATCGCCACGGCGTCGGCCGCGTCGACCGGCCTGAGGGGCCGATCGATGCCGAGGAGGGTCTGCACCATGCGCTCCATCTGGTCCTTGGACGCGCCGCCGACCCCGGCGACGGCCTGCTTCACCTGGTTCGGGGAGTACTCGACGACCTCGCACCCGGCGGCCACGGCCTCGGCCATCGCCAGACCCGCGGCCTGGGCCACCGCGATGGCGCTGCGCACGTTGACCTGGAACAGCACCCGCTCGATGGCCACCACCTGGGGCCGGTGCTCGTGGAGCAGGCCCCGCAGGTCGAGCTGGAGCTCGGCGAGGCGCTCGGGGGTGCTGCCTGCGGGGTGGGTGCGCAGCACGCCGACGGCGACGGCGCGCGTGCCGGCCGGCTCCTGGGCCACGAGCCCGTAGCCGCACCGGGACAGCCCGGGATCGATGCCGAGGACGTACACGCGTTCGATCGTACCCCGGGGGCTAGGACGCTTCGCGGATCGCCTCGACGAGCTCGGCGGTGGACCGGAACGTGAGGCCGGCCACGGCGCGGTGGGCCCAGCGGACGATGCCCCGGCCGTCGATGACGAAGACCGACCGGCGGTAGAAGCCGAGCGGACCGAGGATGCCGTACGCCTCCCCGACCGCCTTGTCCGTGTCCGCCAGCAGCGGGAAGCCGAAGCCACCCTGCTTGCAGCTGAAGTCGTCGTGGCTCTCCACCGACTGCGGGCTGATGGCCAGGAGCTGCGCCCCGAGCTCGGCGAACTGGTCGATGTCGCTCGTGTAGGCGTTGAGCTGGCGCGTGCACACCGGCGTGTTGTCGCCCGGGTAGAAGACGAGGACGACGACCTTGCCGCGGAAGTCGGCCAGGGCCATCGTGCCGTCGGTGCCCTCGAGCGTGAACTCGGGTGCCGGTTGCCCGACCTCGGCGGCCATCAGACCTCGATCGCCTCGATCAGCTCGTCCGCGATGTCGAAGTTCGAGTACACGTCCTGGACGTCGTCGTTGTCGTCGAGGGCGTCCATCAGGGCGAGCACCCGCTTCGCCACGCCGGAGTCGTCGACCGGCACGGTGGCGCTGGCGACCATCGTCAGCTCGGAGGAGGCCACCGACACCCCGGCCCCCTCGACCGCGCTCCGCACCGTGTGCAGGTCCGTCGGCGGCGTCGTGATGCGCCACGCCGCGCCGTCGTCGGCGAGGTCCTCGGCACCGGCCTCGAGCGCGACGACCATGAGCTCCTCCTCGTCGGCCTGGCGGTCGGCCAGCACCACCCCCTTGCGGTCGAACTGCCATGCGACCGCGCCGGGCTCCGCCATCGAGCCACCGTGCTTGGTGAAGAGGCTGCGGATCTCGGCACCCGTGCGGTTGCGGTTGTCGGTGAGCACGTCCACGAGGATCGCGATGCCGCCGGGCGCGTAACCCTCGTAGGTGACCTGCTCGTACACGACGCCCTCGAGGTCGCCCGTGCCGCGCTTGATCGCCCGCTCGATCGTGTCGAGGGGCACCGACGCGTCCCGCGCCTTCTGGAACATCGTGCGCAGCGTCGGGTTGCTCTCCGCGTCGCCGCCACCTTCGCGGGCGGCCACCTCCACCTGGCGGATGAGCTTGGCGAAGAGCTTGCCGCGGGCCTTGTCGGCAGCGCCCTTCTTGTGCTTGATCGTGGCCCACTTCGAATGGCCGGACATCAGGCGATCTCCTCGAGGAATCGACGGTGGATGCGGAGATCGTCGGAGAGCTCCGGGTGGAAGGCGGCCACGGTGACGGGGCCCTGCCGGCACAGCACCGGCCGGCCGTCGATGGTGGCGAGCACTTCGACGCCGCCGCCGGCCCGCTCGACGACGGGGGCGCGGATGAACACGGCGTGGAAGGGCGGCCCGTCCGGGTCGTCGACCAGCGGCAGGTCGGCCTCGAACGAGTCGACCTGGCGGCCGAACGCGTTGCGGCGGACGGCGATGTCGATGGCGGCGAAGCAGCGCTGGTCGGGACGGCCGTCGAGCACCTCGGCGCCGAGCAGGATCATCCCTGCGCAGGTGCCGAACGTGGGCATGCCGCCGGCGAGCCGCTCGGCCAGCGGGGCGAACAGGCCCGACGACTCGAGCAGCATCGACATGGTCGTCGACTCGCCGCCGGGGAGCACGAGCGCGTCGACCCCGGTCAGCTGCTCGGGCGTGCGGACGAGGGGTGCCTCGGCGCCGAGCGCCCGCAGGGCCGCTTCGTGCCGCGCGAACGCGCCCTGCAGGGCGAGCACGCCGACCTTCATCACCGCCGGAGCCGAGCCGCTCGGCGAGGCGACCAGACAGCACAGGGCCGACCTGCCTGGCACGTCAGCCTCGAAGTCGTCCACATCGCTCGCGAATGTACCGGTGAGGGCTCCCGGCGTTCCCTGGCCGCGACTACCAGCCGCGGTCGGCGAGCTTCGTGTCGAGGCTGCCGATCTCGAGGCCGGGCATGGCCGGGCCGAGGCCGCGGGACACCTTGGCCACGATCGAGGGGTCGGTGAAGTGGGTGGTGGCCTCGACGATGGCCTTGGCCCTCCGGGCGGGGTCGTCGGACTTGAAGATGCCGGAGCCCACGAAGACGGCCTCGGCTCCCAGCTGCATCACGAGGGCGGCGTCGGCCGGGGTGGCGATGCCGCCGGCGCAGAACAGCGGCACGGGGAGCGTGCCGGTCTGCGCGACCTCCTGCACGAGCCCGATCGGGGCCTGCAGGCGCTTGGCCCACTCGAACTGCTCGGCCGAGTCGGCCTGGGTGATCCGGCGGAGGTCGCCGAGGATCGACCGCAGGTGGCGGACGGCCTCGACGATGTTGCCGGTGCCGGCCTCGCCCTTGCTGCGGATCATCGCCGCGCCCTCGCTGATGCGCCGGAGGGCCTCGCCGAGGTTGGTGGCCCCGCAGACGAAGGGCACGGTGAACGCCCACTTGTCGACGTGGTGGGCCTCGTCGGCCGGGGTGAGGACCTCGGACTCGTCGACGTAGTCCACGCCGAGCGCCTCGAGCACCTGGGCCTCGACGAAGTGGCCGATGCGGGCCTTGGCCATCACCGGGATGGTCACGACGTCCTTGATGCCCTCGATCATCTCCGGGTCGGACATGCGGGCCACGCCCCCGTCGCGACGGATGTCCGACGGCACCCGCTCGAGCGCCATCACCGCGACCGCGCCGGCGTCCTCGGCGATCTTCGCCTGCGCCGGGTCGACGACGTCCATGATGACGCCGCCCTTCAGCATCTCGGCCAAGCCGCGCTTCACGCGGGTCGTGCCGGTGTCGGGCGCGGGCTGCGACGAGGCCATGCAAGCCAGGCTACCGGCCGCCCCAGTGCCGCCCCCAGGCGATACCGACGAGTTCTGGCCCGCCGTCGGGCCATCCCGCTGTGGCCGGCCCGGGCCAGAACTCGTCGGGTCAGCCTGTGACGGTGGCCCCACCGGGCATCGGGAGGGCCACCCAGGTGCGGCCGGGGGTGAGGCCGATGGGGTTGCCGTCCACGTCGGTGTACGTGGTGACCGCCTCCAGGGACGGCTTGCGCCACGTGCCCCGCACGAGGCCACCGGCCGTGAGCACCCACACCTCGCCCTCGCCCACGGTCTGCGCCTCGGGGATCGGCTTGCCGAACTGGTCGACGATGTCGGACCCCACGTAGTTCACGAACTGGATGATCACGTTCGGGGGGGCCACCTGCACGCCGGCCGAGTCCACGTGCGGCGTGCCCTTCTGCGAGCGGGCCCAGCCCTCGCCGTTCCACCGGTAGTCGACGGGCGCGCTGCCGGCGAGGCTGCCGTAGCTCACCTGCACGGCGGCGACGGCCTCGAGGTGCGCGGGCTGCTGCCCCGCGGCCCGGTACGTGAAGATGGGAGCCGGCGGCCCGCCGCTCGACTCCCGGCTGCGGATCGCCGCCGTCGACCGCAGCATGAGGTTGCTCGGCGCGGGGCGGCCGCGGTCGCGCTCGTACTCCCCCGTGGCCCGGTCCACGCCGACGTCCTCGAGGTTGGCCGCACGGATCCGCTGCGTGAACGGGATGTTGGCGCCGCTCCACGCGAAGAACGGGCGGTTCAGCTGGGACACGAGCGGGATGTCGGACGTGCGAGCGGACCGCACGGGCCCGACCGGACCGACATCGGTCGAGTGGAACACGGTGAAGAGGCGGGTGACGCTCCCCTCCACCCGCTCCTCGTACACGACGTCGGCCTGGTTGATGCCCGCCTGCGGGCGAGCCTTGGGCTCCACGTTGTCGATCTTCACGACGAGCGCGGGCCGGGCGGCGGCACCCGGATCGCTGACCGGCAGGCCGGTGAGCGGCGCGGCCGGCGGCGGCGCGACCGTGGTGGTCGGTGCCGGTGTGGTGGTCGTGCGCTCCGACGAGTCGTCGTCGCCGCCCCCGCACGCGCCCGCGACGAGTGCGAGCACCAGCGAGAGGACGGCGAAGGTGGAGCGGGTGGTGCGGTGCATGGGTGGGGACCCCTAGGGGATCGGACCTACAGCTCGCGGAGGTACGCGATGCGCTCCTCGAGCGGTGGGTGCGTGTCGAACAGGCGGTTGAGGCGGGACAGGCGCCCCTCCTCCTCCTTCGTAGCCATCGGCTGCTCGATCCAGAGGTGCGCGGTGGCGTGCGAGACCGAGCCGACGACGGTGTAGTCGTCGCGGAGCTTCTCCAGCGCGGAGATGAGGCCGGGCGGGTAGCGGGTGAGCTCGATGCCGGAGACGTCCGCGAGCGTCTCCCGCTTGCGGCTGACCGCGGCCTGCATCACGCGGGCGATCAGCGGTGACAGGGCGAGCAGCACGAACCCGAAGATCGAGAGGATCGCGAGCGGGCCGCCCTCGCGATCGCCACCCCGGCTGCGGCCCATGCCGAACCACAGGAACCGCACCCCGATGTCGGCCGCGATGGCGATGACGCCGACCATCGTGACCGCCAGGGTCGACACGAGGATGTCGTAGTTCTTGATGTGGCTCAGCTCGTGGGCGAGCACGCCCTCGAGCTCGACGCGGTTCATGCGCTCGAGCAGCCCGGTCGTGACAGCGATCGCCGCGTGGCGCGGGTTCCGGCCGGTGGCGAACGCGTTCGGGGAGGGATCCTCGATGACGTACAGGCGCGGCTTCGGGATGCCACCCGCGATGCACAGCCCCTCGATGATGTTGTGCAGCCGGGGGAACTCCTCCTCGCTGGCCGGCTGGGCCCGGCTCACGCGCAGGGCGATCGCGTCGGACTTCCAATAGGACAGCCCGGCCCCGATGGCGGCGATGACGAGGGCGACGAGGAGGAACACCACCCCGTTGCCGAGGAGGAGGTTCAGCGCGAACCCGACGGCGACCACCAGCAGGACGAAGCCGGTGACGAGGTAGATCGAGCGGCGCTTGTTCTGTGCGACCTGGTCGTACACGCGCTGGGTCAGGCTCCGTCGCCGGTGCCGAAGTCGACCTGCACCGGGCCGCGGGAGTCCTCTTCGGCCTCGAAGTACTCGCGCTCGGTGAAGCTGAACCGCGCGGCGAGCAGGTTCGCCGGGAACGACTGGATCTTGGTGTTGAAGCGCAGGACCATGTCGTTGAAGAACTGGCGGGCGTACGCGATGCGCCCCTCGGTGCCGGTCAGCTCCTCCTGGAGGGCGAGGAAGTTCTGGTTGGCCTTGAGGTCCGGGTAGGCCTCGGACAGCGCGAACAGCTGGCGCAGTGCCCCGGTGACGATGTTCTCGGCCTGGGCCTGCTCCTGGGTGCCCTCGGCGGCCATGGCGCGGTTGCGGGCCTGGATGACGCGCTCGAGCGTCTCCTTCTCGTGGGCCGCGTAGCCCTTCACCGTCTCCACGAGGTTCGGGATGAGGTCGTACCGCCGCCGGAGCTGGACGTCGATCTGCGACCACGCGTTCTCGATGCGCTGCCGCAGCGCGACGAGCCTGTTGTAGGTCACCCACACGTAGATGCCGAGGAGCACCACGATGGCGATGACGACGATCAGGGCGATGGACACGGCGGGGGCTCCTCCGCTTCGGGGGTCATCACCCTACCGGTGGGCCGCCCTCTCGTAGATCGCGACGTAGCGCTCGGCGAGGCGGGCCATCGACAGCTGGTCGGCGCGGCGGTGGCCCCCCGCGACGAGCTCGGCC
>DATFFY010000035.1:0-4095 GCA_035249805.1 Acidimicrobiales bacterium
CGAACACGTGGTCGAGCGGTCCGGCCCAGCGCATCGCCCGCCGGATCGCCTCCAGCGTGCGGGCCCGCGCCGCGAACGGCAGCGCGCCCGCGGCGTAGACCGCGGCGAGGATGTGCTGCGCGGCCGCGCCCTTGAGCTCGAACTCGAAGCGGAGGTCCTCGCCGTCGCCGTGCAGCCGGTGCACGCTGCGGGTGAGACCGATCCGGTCCGTCTGGAAGCGGTGGCGCAGGCGGGGCTGCGGGATGCGCTGGCCGGCCTCGAGCTGGAGCGTGAGCCGGTGCAGGTCGTCGAACAGCTCCGGGTCGAGGAGCTCGATGTGGCCGGCCACGATGCCGCCGAGGAGGATCCCGCCGAAGCCCGGCGCGGGGTCCGTGGGGAGGTTCGTCCGCCCGAGCGCCACGCGCCGCGTCGGCGCGATCGGCCGCGAGTGGAACACCTCCAGCTCGGCCAGGATCACGGACCGAGGCTATCCATCAGACGTACGGGCGGAGGAGGTCGCGCAGGATCGTGGCCTGCTCCACGACGCGGTCGTCGTCCCTCGACGGGGACTCGAGCAGGTCGGCCAGCTCGCGGCAGCGCTGGCCGACGCCCTGCCACCACGTCTTGTCCATCCCGTAGGGGGGCGCGTGGGTGGCGGCCTCCTGGGCGCCGTCGACGAGGGCCTTCCGGCCGGCCACGTCGTCGGGAGCGTGGACGAGCCGGTCCGCGGCCACGAAGAGCTCCCCCATCACCTCCGTGCGGGCCTCGCCGCCGGCCGGCGGTGGGGCGTCCGGCTGGAGGATGGTGTCGACCAGCTCGTCCACCCGCAGCTCGTCGATCTCGTGGACGACGAGCTCGTCACCGTCCATCCCGTAGGCGATCGCCTCGTCCTCGAGGCCGTCGAGCAGGCGCTGCCGAGCGTCGGCGTCCCACCCGGCGAGGTCGTAGGCCACCTGGTCGACGTCGGGGTCGAGGGCCACGGACCGCTCGTCCTCGACCTGGTCGATGATCCGCTCCACCCAGGCCACGTCGTCCTCGGACACCACCAGCCAGGAGCCGTTCCAGGCATGGGGGGCCTGGAGGAGGTGGAGGCGCTCGTCGAGGGCCTGGCGGGCGGCCTCGCCCCAGTCGGACAGGTCGATCTCGACCTCGTCCCGGCCGGTGCCCTCGAGGTCGCCGAACCCCGTGATCAGGATCTCGGGACCCTGCTCGTCGTCCTCTTCGGGCTGCTTCGACACCAGTCCCATAGGCCCGCCAGCATCCCATGCCCGGCCCGAGGCGAGCGCAGCGAGCCGACCAGGCGGCACAGTGTCCCCTTCCTGCGGGCGCGGCCGTCCTGCTCTGTCCCTGCGAGCGCCCTTGTAGTGTCCGCCCCTATGACGAAGCAGGCCCCGGACCGCAACCTCGCCCTCGAGCTCGCCCGCACCACCGAGGCCGCAGCGCTCGCCGCCAGCCGGTGGATGGGCCGTGGCGACAAGAACGGCGCCGACGGGGCCGCCGTGGACGCGATGCGGGTGGTCCTCGACACCGTGCCGATGGACGGGATCGTCGTCATCGGTGAGGGCGAGAAGGACGAGGCCCCGATGCTCTTCAACGGGGAGCGCATCGGCGACGGCACCCCGATGCTCACCGACATCGCGGTCGATCCCATCGACGGCACGTCGCTCACCTCGCTGGGGCGCGGCGGCGCGATCGCGGTGATCGCGGTGTCGGAGCGGGGGACGATGTTCGACCCGGGCCCGTGCGTCTACATGGAGAAGATCGCCGTCGGCCCCGAGTGCGTCGGCGTCATCGACATCACGCGGTCCCCCACCGACAACCTCAAGGCCGTCGCCAAGGCGAAGGGCGAGAGCGTCCGGGACGTCACCGCGGTGATCCTCGACCGTCCCCGCCACGACGAGCTCATCGCCGAGGTGCGGGCCGCCGGGGCCCGCATCCGGCTCATCCCCGACGGCGACGTGGCCGGCGCCATCTCCACGGCGTGGCCCGACTCCGGCGCCGACATCCTCTTCGGCATCGGTGGCACCCCGGAGGGCGTCATCACCGCCGCGGCCCTCAAGTGCATGGGCGGCGAGCAGCAGGGCCGGCTCTGGCCCCGCGACGACGACGAGCGGGCCGCGGCGGAGGCCGCCGGCTACGACGTGAGCCGCGTCCTCACCACCGACGACCTCGTCGCCGGCGACAACTGCTTCTTCAGCGCCACCGGCATCACCGACGGCGAGCTGCTCAAGGGCGTCCACTACGACGCCCGCGGCGCCACCACCCAGTCCCTGGTCATGCGCTCCCGGTCCGGCACCGTCCGCCAGATCAACGCCCGCCACCAGCTCCAGAAGCTCCGCGACTTCTCCGTCATCGACTTCGACTGAGTTGTTGCCTGCTCCGGTCGCGGGCGCCTGGCGGCGCTGGGCTCGCCTCCGCAGGTGCCTCCGCGCGGGTCGGCGAAGCCGCCCGGCTCCGGCCTGGCCGCGAGCGGATCGAGCAGGGCGGGCGCCTGACGGCGCTGGGCTCGGCCTCCGCAGGTGCCTCCGCGCGGGTCGGCGAAGCCGCCCGGCCCCGGCCCCGCCGCACTGGGCGTCAGTCGGAAGGCGCGTCGCGCCAGCTGTCTCGTTGGCACACCCAGTTCGCCTCGGCGCGGGCAGTTGCTTCGGCCAGCTCGGCGTCGCTGTCGCCTTCGACGTAGTCGCCGCGGTCGAGGTCGGCGAGGCGGCAGCGGACGTCGTTGACGATCACGCCGTCGGCTGGGCGGAGGGAGATGCGGCCGGTGTCCGCGTCGTCACCGCGATCGGGCGCCGCGAGCGTCGTGCCGACGGTCGCGGCGACGAGCTGGGCGGCCACGAGCGCGAGCAGCCAGCGCCGGCGGTCGAGGCGCACGGTGCCGACGAGGAGCACGGTCCCCGCGATGACGGGGAGCAGGTGCACCGGCTTGAAGGGCAGCCGGAAGAACAGGACCTCCATCGCCACGATGGTGAGCACCGCGAAGCGGACCACCGCGGACATGCGCCACCGGCGCACCGCCTCCCGCAGGTGCTTCCACCCGGCGACGAGCACGATCCCGACCGGGATCGTCAAGGTGGCGAGGTTCTTCACGGCCCAGCGACCCAGGTGGGTGCCCCACCCGGCGAACTCGAGCTCGTTCTCGAGGAAGTCGAGCGTGCGGTCCGTCGAGAGCCACGGCGGCACGAAGCAGAGCGCGCCGACCACGACCGTCGTGGCACCCGTCCTGACGACGTCCCGCCACGGACGCCGGTCGGAGGGCGCGCCCGTGCGCTCGGCGACGAGCCAGGCCAGGGCGAGGAAGACCGTCGAGGCCCGACACCCGATGCCGAGCCCGAACAGCACGCCGGCCAGGACCCGGCGGTCCCGTCGGGCGGCGAGCGCGCCGGCCAGCCCGAGCGCGAGGGACCAGGTGAAGTCGCCGAGCGAGGTCGACGCCAGCCAGAACCACGGGTTGGCGGCGAGGACGAGGGCGGCCCACCCCGGCCAACGGGCCCCGTCGAGGGACAGCAGACGGTGCACGCACCAGACGGCGAGGAGGGCGAAGCCGACGGCGGCGAGGTTGACCAGGAACGGCCCGCCCACCCGGTCGAGCGCGGCGGTGGCCACCTCGTGGGGCGTCGCACCGGGCCCCCGGCTGATCTCGTAGTCGCCGTCGAGGGCCGACCGGCCGGCCCGCAGGACGTTGGCCACGTCGACGTCTGTGCCGTACCCGAGGACGGCCAACGGCAGGTAGGCCACCAGGGTGCCGAGGAGCAGCCACTGCAGGGGCAGGTCCTGCCGGCGCCGGGCCGGGTCCGGCGTGGTGACGGTGTGGGCGTTCGTCGTGGCCGTCATGCCGCGCCCGCCAAGGGCGCGTCGGCGACGGGGACCCAGGTGCGGTCGGGCTGCCACGCCAGCACGTGGACCCGCTCGACCAGGATGTCGGCCGTGTAGTCGGCCAGCGCCGCGATCGCCGCATCGATCCGGTCGGCGGCGAGCTCCCGGGCCACGGTCACGTGGGGGACGAACGCGAAGTCGGCCGGCCGGTCGAGCGGCCCCGAGTGCAGCTCGTCCTTCAGCCGCTCGAGGCGGGCTCGCGCCGCCGGCTCGCCGTCGACGGCGAGGTAGGCCACCGGGTTC
>DATFFY010000036.1:0-3008 GCA_035249805.1 Acidimicrobiales bacterium
CGCACCCGCGGGGTGGCGAGGGGCAGGGTGGTCGCGGTCATCGGGCGGGCGCCCTCCGGACGCGGGGGTCGAGCACGGCGTAGAGCTGGTCGACGAGGAAGTTCACGAGCACGAAGGCCACGGCCACCACGAGCACCACGCCCTGCACGGCGAGGTAGTCGCGCTTGGCGATCGACTCGATCGCCATCTGCCCGAGGCCGGGGATCGAGAAGAAGTGCTCGACGATGACCGACCCGCCGATCAGCGTGCCGAAGTTGATGCCGAAGACGGTGAGGAGCGACAGCGACGAGGGGCGCAGCGCGTGGCGCACGAGCAGGTGCCACGTCGGGAGGCCCTTCGACCGGGCCATGAGGATGAAGTCCTCCTGCAGCGTCGCGATGAGGTCGCTGCGCAGGACGCGCGTGTAGACGGCCGCCAGCCCCGTCACGAGCACGGTCACCGGCAGGGCGACCGACCGCAGGTTGGCGCCGAGGCCGGCGGGGCCGGTGATGCGGTCGTAGCCCACGGCCGGGACCCACCCGAGCTGGATGGCGAACACGTAGACGAGGAGCACGGCCATCGCGAAGCTCGGCAGGGAGATGAGCCCGAAGGCGCCGGCCGAGATGGCCCGGTCCGCGGCCGAGTCGGCCCGGTAGGCGCTGAACAGCGCGAGCGGCACGGAGATCAGCAGCGCGATCACCTGGGCCAGGAGGATGAGCTCGATCGTGGCGGGCAGCCGGTTGGCGATGAGGTCCCGCACCTCGAAGCCGCTCGAGTACGCGTGGCCGAAGTCGAAGTCGGTGACGACGCCGTGGACGTAGGACGCGTACTGCTCGAGGAACGGCTCGTCGAGCCCGAGCTCGGCCCGCAGCGCGGCCACCGCCTCGGGGTTCGAGGCCTCGGACCCGAGGATGGCGGTGGCCGGGTCGCCGGGGAGCAGCTTGGTCAGGCAGAACGTGAGGAAGCTCACGATCAGCACGACGCCGAGCAGCTTCCCGACGGCGGCCAGCACCGAGGTGAGGCGGCGCACGGGGGGTCGCCTCGCCTCAGCCGACCGCGTAGAGCAGGCCGGGCTTGATGGCCCCGAGGGAGTTGGCCTCGCCCTCCGGCGGCGGACCGACCTTGGACTCGTCGTAGACGTTGCCGAACAGGTCGTAGAGCGTGGTGAGCGCCGGGACCTCCTCGGCCACGATCTCCTGGGCCCGGAAGTACCTGTCCTTGCGCTCGTCCACGTCGGCCGTCTGGCGGGCCTCGTCGAGCAGCTGGTCCACCTCGGGGTTGCTGTAGAAGACGAGGTTGCCGCTGTCGTCGGTGGTGAGGCCGGGACGCCAGGCGTCCGGCTCGATGAAGTGCGCGGTGCGGAAGCAGGCGGCCTCGTAGTCGCCGCCCTTCGAGAAGATGCGGTTGACGTACGCGCCCTGCTCCTGGGTCTCGAGGGTGATCTCCATGCCGGCGGCCTCGCCCATCTGCTTGACGAGCTGCAGGATGCCGTCGGCCTCGGGCGTCGGGATGCAGGCGATGCTGAACTCGAGCCCGCCGAGCGCCTCCACGAGCTCCTTGGCCTTGTCGAGGTCGTGCTTCGGCGTGGTGGCGTCGGGGTTGTAGTACGGCGAGTCGGTGGCGAAGGCCGAGTAGCTCGGCTCGCGGACGCCGGAGTACAGGCGCTCGTTCAGCACGTCCTTGTCGAGGGCGTAGGCGACGGCCTGGCGGGCCCGCACGTCGTCGAACGGGGGCTTGGCGTTGTTGAACAGCAGGACCGTCGAGCTCGAGCCGCTGATGCGCTGCGCGGCGAAGCCCTTCCCCTCGGCCTGGGCGATCGTGGCCGAGTCGGCCGTCTGGAAGAGGTCGATGTCCCCGGTCTCGAGGGCGGCGACGCGCTGGCCGCTGTCGGGGATCGGGACGATCGTCAGCTTGTCGAGGTACGGCAGCTGGATGCCGTTCTCGTCCTCACCCCAGTAGCCGGGGTACGCCGTGAGCACGACCCGCTCGCCGGGGGTGAACTCGGCGAGCGTGAAGGGTCCCGTGCCGACGGGCCTGTTCTTGAACTCGGCCCCGAGCTCGGCCACGGCGGTGGGCGACTCGATGTAGCCGCTCGAGCCGGCGAGCAGGTCCGGGAAGGCGACGCTCGGGTCGGTCAGGTGGAAGGTCACCGCGAGGCCCTCGGGGCCGTCCGGCACCTCCATCGACTCGATGATGCTGACGAGGCCCTGGCACGGGCACTGCGTGGCCGGGTCCTTCAGGCGGTCGAAGTGCTTGACGACGGCGTCGGCGTTCAGCGCCGTGCCGTCGTGGAAGGTGACGCCGTCGCGCACCGCCAGCTCGTAGGTGCGCAGGTCCTCGCTCGCCTCGAGCGACGACGCGAGGAACGGCACGAGCTCGCCGTCCTCGTAGGTCATGAGCGGGTCGAAGATGCCGAGGGTGATCACCTTGTCGGCCGGCTGCGCCGCCGCGCCCACGTCGAGCGTGGCGACGTCGGACTCCGTCGCGAACGTCAGCTCGCCGCCCTTGCGAGGCGCGCGCCCCGCGGCGGTGGTGTCGGTCGAGTCGGACGACGAGTCGCTGTCGTCACCTCCGCCGCAGGCTGCGGCGACGACGCCGAGCGCGACGAGAACGACGGCGATGCGACGCCGAGGGCGGTGTGGACGGAGGTGTGACATGTGGTCCCCCACTGCGGTGATGCCCGGCTTGATCCGACCGTAGGAGTGGCCCCCGTCACTTCACATGGGCCGTACGGCCCATTCACCGGACGCGCAACCACCCACATCGCGACGAAGTGCGCAGAGCGTCTTCGGCCCGAGCCCGCGGAACCTCGAGCCCACCCCCGTTCTCGCGATCGGGACGACACTGAGCTGTGTCCGTCGCGTCGCGAGAACGTGGGTCGGGGGCCGCGAATCGGGCGGTGGCTACGGCGGGCCGAAGCCGCCGCCGCCGGGTGTCAGCACGCGCAGGACGTCGCCGGCACGGAGCGCGATCGTGCACTTCTCGGGCAGGCGCTCGGCCCGGGCCTCGTCGCCGGCGGGCAGGAGCCA
>DATFFY010000037.1:0-10427 GCA_035249805.1 Acidimicrobiales bacterium
CTCGACGTCCTCGACGGGCGCAGCTGCGGCCCGGCCGCGCCCGGCGGGCGCTGCGGACGGCGCCTCGGCCCCGTCGACGCCGGTGAGCTGGAGGATCAGGTTGACGATCGTCGCCTTCGTCGCCCGGGCGGCGGGCTTGCCGCCGAGGGCCTGGGCGATCGTGACGAGCTCGTCGCGGTCCTTCCGCTCGAGGGCGGAGCGTTCGAGGGTGGTCGAGTCCACACTCATGCGTGAATACCTCGTGGTTCTTCCAGAGAGAGGGAGCTTCGGGGGCCCAGCCGGCACGGCATGCGCCGCTGCAGAGCTGGGGGGCGCCGTCGGCGCGGGGGCGGGAGGATCTCGCTGCACCCCCAACGGCGGAACGGGGCCAACCTAGCGCGAGGCGTCCGGAACCCGGAAACCCGAGCGCGCGGGGCGCCCGCGGCCGCGAGACTCGCTGTCGCATGGGGATGGTGCTGGAAGCGCGCGGCCTCGCGAAGGCCTTCGACCGCATCCGGGCGGTCGACGGGGTGGACCTGTCGGTCGACGCCGGCCAGCGGGTCGCGCTCCTGGGGCCGAACGGCGCCGGCAAGACCACCACCCTGCTGATGCTCCTCGGGGTGATCACCCCCGACGAGGGGACGATCGACCTCGTGGGCCATCGCCTTCCCGGCGGCCGGTCCGAGGCGATGGCCGAGGTGGGGTTCGTGGCCGGGTACCTGCCGCTGCCCGACAAGCTCCGGGTGCGGGAGGCCCTCTCGGTGTTCGCCGGGCTCGCGGGGTACCGACGGCGGGAGGGCGACGCCGCCGTCGACGCGGGCCTCGCCCGGTTCGGGATCGAGCACATGGCCGACCGGATGTGCATGGAGCTGTCGTCCGGGCAGCGCACGCTCGTCGGCATCGTCAAGGCGATCCTCGGCCGTCCCGCGCTGCTCGTGCTCGACGAGCCCACGGCCAGCCTCGACCCCGACGTCGCCTACCGCGTGCGCAACGGCCTCCTCGACGTCGCCGCGTCCGAGGGCACGGCGCTGCTCGTCACCAGCCACAACATGCTCGAGGTCGAGCGCCTCTGCGAGCGGGTGGTGTTCCTCGCCGGCGGCAAGGTCGTCGCGGACGGGACGCCGACCTCGGTGGCGGAGGACTTCGGCCACGGTGACCTCGAGGGCGTGTTCCTGGAGCTCGCCGGCACGATCGTCAGCGAGGACGATCCCGAGCACGACCTCGGAGGGCTCTGATGGCCGCCGTCGACCTCCGTCCCCCGGCCCCCTCGGGCTTCCTGTGGCTGCGGGTGCACACCATCGTGCGCCGGCTCACCTACGTGGTGACCCGCAGCCCCCACCGCTGGTTCGAGGTGATCGTCTTCCCGTGCATCGACGTGCTGCTGTGGGGCGCGCTCGGCGCGTACGCGCAGGAGGGCGGGGCGGTGGGGTCGGGCGCGCCCTACCTGCTCGCCGGCATCATGCTGAACCACTTCCTCTTCCAGACCGAGGTGTCGCTCGCCACCGGGTTCCTCGAGGAGACGTGGAGCCGCAACGTCCTCAACGTCATGACGACGTCCGTGCGCGAGCTCGAGTACATCGTCGGCATCGTCCTCTACGGCCTCGGGAAGCTGGTCGTCGCGATCGTGACGGTGAACCTGTGCGCGTGGGCCATGTTCGACTTCACGCTCCTCGAGCTCGGCTGGGGCGTCGTGCCCCTCGCCGTGTGCCTGCTGATCGCCGGCTGGGCGATGGGCCTGTTCATGATCGGGCTGGTGCTCCGGTTCGGCCACAGCGCAGAGATCCTCACGTGGGCGATGCCCTTCCTGGTGCTCGCGCTGTCGGGCGTGTTCAACCCGATCCGGGCGATCCCCGGCGCGCTCCAGCCGCTGGCCCAGGCCCTCCCCACCACCTACGCCTTCGACGCGGGCCGCTCCCTCCTCGACGGCGACGGCATGCCCTGGGCCGACCTGGCCCGCGCCGGGTTCGGCAGCCTCGTCCTGCTGGTGCTCGCGGCCTGGTTCGCCCGCCGCATGCTCGCCACCTTCCGCCAGCGCGGCTACGTGACGCGCTATTCCTGAAGCGGGCTCCGCCCGCCCAGTGAGGACTCCTGAAGGCTGCGGCTGCGCCGCATGGGGCCCTTACGGGCGGGATTCGCAGGCCTGGTCCGGTTCGACAGCATCTTCTCGCGACGCAGGGCACACAGATGTGTACGCCGTGCGTCGCGAGTTCGGGGGTGGGGGCTAGCCCCGGACCAGGCGCGACATGAGGTCGTGGCCCGGGACGACGTCGGCCTCGGCGGTGGCGGGCTCCGTGTAGGCCCCGCCGGGGCCATCGATGGCCGAATCGACCAGGAGGTACGGGACCGAGTCGGTGGTGTGGGTCTTGAGCTCGACGGGCGTGGGGTGGTCGGGCAGGAGGAGCATCCGCCACGGGCCCATCGCGTCGAGCCCGTCGACGAGGCCGGTGAGGATGCGGCGGTCCCAGCTCTCCAGGGCCCTGACCTTCTCCTCGAGGTTGCCGGCGTGCCCGGCCTCGTCGGTGGCCTCGACGTGGATCAGGAACAGGTCGGCACCGGCCTCGAGCGAGCGCAGGGCGGCGTCGCGCTTGCCCTCGTAGTCCGTGTCGAACCAGCCGGTGGCCCCGGGGACCTCGACGACGTCGATGCCCGTGAGGACGCCGAGGCCGCGGATCAGGTCGACGGCCGTGACGAGGCCCGCCTCGCAGCCCGTCTGCTCGCGGAAGCTCGGCATCTGCGGCTGGAAGCCCTGGCCCCACAGCCACACCTGGTTGGCGGCGAGGCCGAAGCGGCCGACGACCTCGCGGCTCGCGTCCATGACGGCTTGGAGCTTCGGCGCGGCCGGGCCGGTGGGCCAGATGGCGGGCTTGTCGGAGAGGTCGTGCGGCGGGGTGCACTCGGCCTCGGCCCATCCGGCGGGCGCCACCATGATGTGGCGGTACTGCACGCCGGGGTGGAACTCGATCTCCGCGCCGGCGCCCGACCCGAGCTCCGCGTCCAGGGCCCGGAGCACCTCGGCCGCCTCCTCCGTGGAGGGGTGCCCGCCGGCGAAGTCGACCATCGTGCCGTCGGCGCCGAGCGTCGAGAGGTTGCAGCGGTACGCGACCCGGTCGGCGGGGAGGCGCAGGCCCAGCGCGGCGGCCTCGATGGGGGCGCGGCCGGTGTGGTAGCGGGCGGGGTCGTAGCCGAGGATCGACATGTTCCCGACGTCGCTGCCGGGGGGCAGCCCGGGCGGGATGACCGCGGCGCGGCCGACCTCCCCCCGGGCCGCGAGCCGGGCGAGGGTGGGCATCGACGCGACCTCCAGCGGCGTGCGCCCGTCGAGCGCGGCCACGGGGAGATCGGCGCACCCGTCGGGCACGCACACGACGTACTTCACGCATCCAGCATGGCAGGACGGCCGCAGCCTCCCGCCATGGGATGCCCGCGCTAACCCAGAGGCAGCTGGGAGGGGTTGAAGGGGGAGGTGCCGAGGGCCAGCCGCAGGCCGGGCATGCCGTGGGCCTGGGCGTAGTCCAGTGCCTTGGCCATGTCGGTCACCCCGTTGCGACCGACCAGCGGGGCCACCTCGACGGTGACGAGCACCCCGATGGCCCGGCCGGCGGCGTCGAGCACCGGACCGCCGGAGTCGCCGGGGATGCCGGGGAGGACGCTGTACATCGAGTGCCGCCAGCCGTCGGCCGCGGTCCCGAAGCTGACCCCGAGCTTGGGCTGCAGGAGCGGCAGGCCCCCGCGCAACCCCGAGTTGCCGATGCCGTAGGAGCTGGCCAGCGACGGCAGCCCGGCCCGGCTGAGGCCGGTGGGGCCGCCCCAGTGCGGGATGGTCGGGTTGACCTTGGCCCGATCCGCGGGGTGGACCCGCACGAGGGCGAAGTCGTTGTACGCGCAGGCCTCGGGGTCCTGCTCGTGGGCCGCGTCCATGGCGATCCACGAGGAGTAGACCATCGTGCCCGGCTGGCTGGCCCCCTCGATCTCGACGGGGGTGCCCAGGGGCAGGGTCGCCGCGCCGCAGCCCTCCGTGTCGGTCGGGGCGCCGGTGCCGGCGCAGTGGGCGGCCTGGCCGAGGAACACCTCGGCGCCCTGGAAGAACACGAAGTTGGCCGTGCACTGCCCGACGGGCGTGAAGGTCATGACGCCCGGGTGGATGGTGGCGACGGGGGCGGCCGCCCACCGTGACGCCGAGCGGGCATCGGGCGCGAGGCCGATGCCGGAGGCCACCGCGGCGATCACCATCGCCACGATCACGAGCGCCCGCTGCACCGACCGAACCTGCACCGTGGTTCCCTCCCTGACTGCGACGAACTGCCCCATCCTTTCCCAATTCGGTGCAGGTTGGTGCATCACCTGCCGACGGCGTGCTCGATGTGGCGCTGGACCGCGGCCAGCTCGGCGGGCAGCACGTCGTAGCGCTCCTCGCGCTCGAGGAGGTCCGCGAGGCGCTCCGGCAGCTCGGGCCGGATGCCGGTGGCCTGCTCGACGGCGTCGGGAAACTTGGCCGGGTGGGCGGTGGCGAGGCACACCATCGGCACGTCCGGGTCGCGCCGGACGGCCCGGGCGGCGCCGACGCCGACCGCGGTGTGGGGGTCGAGGAGCATCCCCGTCCGCCCGCGGACGTCCCGGATCACGCGCAGGGTGTCACTGTCGTCGACGCTGGCTGCCTCGAACCGCGGGTCGCGGGGCACCTCGGCGGCGCCGAGCTGGCGGAAGCGGGTGAGCACCTCGGCCGTGCGGTCGCCGTCGCGCCCGAGCAGCTCGAACAGGAGCCGCTCGTGGTTCGACGACACCTGGATGTCCATCGACGGGCTCAGCGTCGGCACGACCTCCTGGGCGACGAGGTCGCCGCTGCCGGCCCAGCGCGTGAGGATGTCGTTGCTGTTGGAGGCGATCACGAGCTGGTCGATCGGCACGCCCATCCGCTCGGCGATCCAGCCGGAGAAGATGTTGCCGAAGTTGCCGGTCGGGACCGTGAAGGAGCAGCGGCCCAGCCGGGCCGCCGCGGTGGCGTAGTACACGACCTGCGCCATGACCCGGGCCCAGTTGATCGAGTTCATGGCCGACAGCTGCACGCGGTCGCGGAAGCCGGCGTCGGCGAAGCAGGCCTTCAAGAGGTCCTGGCAGTCGTCGAAGGTGCCGGTGATCGCGACGTTGTGCACGTTCGGCGCGTCGACCGTCGTCATCTGGCGACGCTGCACGTCGCTCACCCGGCCCTCCGGGTGGAGGACGACGATGTCGAGCGTCGACCGGCCCACGCAGGCCTCGATGGCGGCGGACCCCGTGTCGCCCGACGTGGCGACGACGATCGTCGCCCGGCTCCCGCGGGCGGTGAGCTCGTGGTCGAACAGCCGGCCCACCAGCTGGAGGGCGACGTCCTTGAACGCGAGCGTCGGGCCGTGGAACAGCTCGAGGAGGTGCAGGTCCTCGAGCTCGACGACCGGGCAGACGTCGGGATGGTCGAACGTGGCGTAGGACTCGCGCACGAGCCGCTCGAAGGCGGACCGCTCGATGGACCCCTCGACGTAGGGCCACATGACGTCGACCGCGACGTCCGCGTACGGCCGCGGCGCGTCCCAGCCCGGTTCGAGCTTCGGCCACTCGTCCGGCACGTAGAGGCCGCCGTCGGCCGCCAGGCCGGCGAGGAGGACGTCGCCGAACGGGAGCTCGGGCGCGGCGCCCCGCGTCGAGACATACCGCACGATCAGTCCTCGCCGATGACGCGGACGACGGAGCCGATGCGGTCGACGGCGTCGAGGGCCTCGAGGCCCCGCAGCGTGGCCTGGACGTCGGCGCCGCGGGCGCGGTGCGTGATGAAGATGAGGCGGGCCTCGTCACCCAGACCCTCCTGCTCCATCGACCGGATCGACACGCCGTGGTCCCCGAAGACGCCGGCGACCTGCGCGAGCACGCCCGGCCGGTCGATCACCTCGAGGTTCAGGTAGTAGGCGGACTCGACGTCCTCGATCGGGGCCAACGTGGCGGGGCCGAGCTTGCCGACCGTGGCGTGCGAGCCCTTGCGGCGGTTCAGGGCGGCGTCGATGAGGTCCCCGAGGACCGCGCTGGCGGTGGGTCCGCCCCCGGCACCCCGGCCGTAGAACATGAGGTCGCCCACCGAGGCGCCCTCGACGAACACCGCGTTGAACGCCTCCCGCACGGAGGCCAGCGGGTGGTCGACGGGCACCATCGCCGGGTGGACGCGCACGCCGATGCGGCCGCCGGCGTCCTGCTCCGCGACGGCGAGGAGCTTGATGACGTACCCGAGGCGGCGGGCGAACTCGATGTCGATCTGGGTGATGCCCGTGATCCCCTCGTGGTGCACGTCGCCGGCCACGACCGACGCGCCGAACGCGATGCTGGCGATGATCGACACCTTCGCCCCGGCGTCGTAGCCCTCGACGTCGGCGGTGGGGTCGGCCTCCGCGTACCCGAGGGCCTGGGCCTCGGCGAGCGCCTCCTCGTAGGACGCGCCCGACTCGGTCATGCGGGTGAGGATGTAGTTCGTCGTGCCGTTGACGATGCCCATCACCCGCGTGATGCGCTCGCCCACGAGCGACTCCCGCAGCGGGCGGATGATCGGGATGCCGCCGGCGACCGCGGCCTCGAACAGCAGGTCGACGCCGGCGTCCTCCGCGGCTTCGAACAGCTCGGCCCCCGCCGCCGCGAGCAGCTCCTTGTTGCCGGTCACCACCGGCTTGCCCGCCTTGATCGCCGCGAGGATCAGCTCTCGAGCGGGCTCGACGCCGCCGATGACCTCGACCACGACGTCGACGTCGGGATCGGCGACGAGGGCCTGGGCGTCGGTGGTGAGCAGCGCGGCGTCGACCCCCGTCCGGGCCCGGGCCAGGTCCCGCACGGCCACGCGCGCGATCTCGAGCCGCAGGCCCGTACGGGCCTCCACCGCGTCGGCCTGCTCGGCGACGAGCCGCGCCACCTGGGCACCGACGGTCCCGCAGCCCAGCAGGCCCACGCGCACGCGCTCGATCGCCTCACCGGGGTCCTTCGGCACGGGGGTCATCGTAGAGAGGGAGACGAGCGTCAGACGACGTCGTTGCGGAGCAGGTCGTCGAGCGTCTCGCGCCGCACGACCTCGCGCGCCCGCCCGTCGGCCACGAACACGACGGCGGGCCGGGGGACCTTGTTGTAGTTCGAGCCCATCGAGTGGCCGTACGCACCGGTGACGGGCGTGGCGAGCACGTCGCCCACGGCCACGTCCGCGGGCACCTGGGCCTCCCGGACGAGCACGTCGCCGGACTCGCAGTGCTTGCCCACGATCGTGACCCGGCGGGGCCGCTCGGCCAGGGCGGCGCGTGGGAGGAACGCCTCGTAGCCGGAGCCGTAGAGCACGGGCCGCGGGTTGTCGGACATGCCGCCGTCGACCGACAGGTAGGTCCGCACCCCCGGGATCTCCTTGATGGTCCCGACCGTGTAGAGGGTGATGGCGGCCTGGGCGACGATGGCCCGACCGGGCTCCGCCAGCACGCGGGTGTCGATCCCGGCGTCGCGGCAGCCGCTCAGCACCGACTCGGCCCACTCGGTGATCGACGGGGCGCTCTCCCCCTCCACGTACGCGACGCCGAGGCCGCCGCCGATCGACAGCTCGGGCAGGCCGAGCTCGCGCACCCATGGGGCCACGACCTCCACCGCCTGGTGGAAGAAGTCGGCCACGAAGACCTGGCTCCCGATGTGCATGTGCACGCCGAGGAGCTCGACCGAGGGGGCGTCCTGGCAGCGGGCCACCGCGCGGGCGGCGTCACCGGAGGCGACCCCGAACCCGAACTTGGAGTCGATCTGGCCGGTCCGCACGAACTCGTGGGTGTGGGCTTCGACCCCGGGTGTCGCCCGGACGAGCACGCATGCCACGATCCCGTCCTCGGCGTGGAGGGCGGCGAGCCGGTCGAGCTCGTCGAAGCTGTCCACCACGATGCGGCCGACCCCCGCGGCGCGCGCGCGGCGCAGCTCCTCCAGCGACTTGTTGTTCCCGTGGAGCACGAGCCGCTCGGCCGGCACGCCGGCCGCGAGCGCCACGTGGAGCTCGCCCCCGGTCGCGACGTCGAGGTGGAGCCCCTCCTCGTGCGCGAGGCGCGCCATCGCCACGCAGAGGAAGGCCTTGGTCGCGTAGGCGGCGCCCTCGCCGAAGGCCGCCACCGCCTCACGGCAGCGCGCCCGCAGGTGGGCCTCGTCGTAGACGAACAGCGGCGTGCCGTGCTCCTCGGCCAGTGCGACGAGGTCGCAGCCCCCGACGGAGAGGCGACCGTCGTCGCCGATCGCCGCGGTCTCCGGCAGCAGCCCGTTCGCGAGCGGACCCGCCATCACCGGGGTAGGCCTCGGGTCGGCACGTCGTCTCCCGGTGAGCTCGTCGCCGCTCCGCGGCGCCGGAGGGCCCTGTGACATGGTTCGCTCGCGTGCTCGCTCACATCGACTCCGGCGCGGAGGCCCCCAAGAGGCCGAGGCCGATGGCGAGGCCGATGCGGGCCGCCTCGACCAGCCACAGGCGGGACTGCGTGAGCTCGGGGGGCACGTCTCCGATCACGTAGCAGTCGTGGTAGAAGCCGTGGAACCGGTCGGCCAGCTCGCGGACCCAGGTCGTCACCTTGTGCGGGGCGCGGTCGACGCAGGCCAGCGCGACCACCTCGGGCAGCTCCGAGAGCTTGCGCAGCAGGTCGAGCTCGCGCTCGTGGACGAGGAGCGACAGGTCGGCGTCCGCCAGCGGCCCGCGGACCACACCCGCCTCGCCGGCCCGGAGCCCGATCGAGTGGATCCGGGCGTGCGCGTACTGCACGTAGAACACCGGGTTCTCGTTGGACTGGGCGGTGATCAGGTCGAGGTCGACCGTCTGGCGCGTGTCGAGCGACTGCAGCAGGAAGGTCAGCCGCGCCACGTCGGGACCGACCGCGTCGATGAGGTCCTCGAGCAGCACGATGTCGCCGGCCCGCTTGGACAGGCGGACCTCCTCGCCGCCGCGCACCAGGCTCACGAGCTGGCCGAGGATGATCTCGAGCTCCTCGGGCGCGTGGCCGAGGGCCTGCATGCCGACCTTGAGCCGGGCCATGTAGCCGTGGTGGTCCGCCCCCCAGATGTCGATCAGCAGCTCGTGGCCGCGCTCGAACTTGTCCCGGTGGTACGCGAGGTCCGGCAGCAGGTACGTCGGATCGCCGTCGCTCTTCACGAGCACGCGGTCCTTGTCGTCACCGAGCTCCGTGGTGCGCAGCCACACCGCGCCGTCGGCGTCGTACGCCGCGCCGCGCTCGCGCAGGTCGGCGAGGGTGGCCTCGATGGCTCCGGAGGCCACGAGGCTGCGCTCGGAGAACCACGTGTCGAACTCGACGTGCATGGACTGCAGCACGGTGCGCTGGTCGTCGAGCACACGGCGCTCGCCCCACTCGAGGGGGTCGGCGTCGTCGGGCATCTCCGCCGCCCACTCGCGCACGTACTCGCCCTGGTAGCCCTCCTCGGGCGGCTCCTCGCCGGCCTTGCGCGCCGCGAGCGACCGGGCGAACAGCTCCATCTGCACGCCCCGGTCGTTCACGTAGAACTCCCGGTGCACCTCGTGCCCGGCCCGCTCGAGGATCCGGCACAGCGAGTCGCCGAACGCGGCCCATCGGCCGTGGCCCGCGTGCAGCGGCCCGGTCGGGTTGGCCGACACGAACTCCACGTCGACCCTCCGGCCCTCGCCGAGGTCGGGACGGGCGTAGCCCTCCTCCCCCGCCTCCACGACCTCGGTGAGCACGTCGTGCAGCCAGGTGTCGGCGAGGTGGAAGTTCACGAAGCCCCCGCCGGCCACCTCGACCCGCTCGACGTGCAGGGGAGGGTCGGCCTCGAGGGCGGCCACCAGCTCGCCTGCCACCTCGCGGGGGTTGCGCCCGTGCTGGGCCCTCGTCGCCATGGCCACGTTGGAAGACCAGTCGCCGTGCTCGCGGCGGGCCGGCCGCTCCAGGCCGATCGCGGCGGGCGCGTCGATGCCCACCTTCCCGAGGGCGGCGCGCAGGGCGTCGGTGAGGAGGTCGCGGATCATCGGGGGGCGAGGGTCAGCGGGCCAGGAGGGCTTGGACCCGGTCGACGAGCTCGAGGGGCTCGAAGGGCTTCGTGATGTAGTCGTCCGCGCCCGCCTCCATGCCGGCCCGCACGTCGGCCGATTGCGCCTTGGCCGACAGCAGGATGATCGGGATGCCGGCGGTGGCCTCGTCCCCCTTGAGGGCCTCCACGAGCTCGATGCCGGAGACGTTCGGCATCATGATGTCGCTGATGACGAGGTCGGGGCGCTGGGCGCGGGCCATGTCGATCCCCTCGGCCCCGTCGTGGGCCAGCAGCACGTCGTAGCCCTCGAGCTCGAAGTTCACCTCGAGCAGGCGGAGGATCACGGGATCGTCCTCGACGACGAGCACGCGTGCCGGCGACATCGCCGCAGAGTACCGGGCCTGTCGAGCGGGCCGGGAAGCCGTTCGGCCTCGCGGCACGGT
>DATFFY010000038.1:0-7166 GCA_035249805.1 Acidimicrobiales bacterium
AGCTGGCCGAGGCGGTGGCCCGCGACGTGGGCCTCGGCGGCCGGTCGCGCCGCATCGGCGACCCCGTCGAGCGGGCCCGCAAGACGGTGTCGACTCGGATCCGGCGGGCGATCGCCCAGATCGGACGGGCCCATCCCGAGCTCGGGCGCCACCTCGAGCGGTCGATCGACACCGGCGCCTGGTGCGCGTACCGGCCGCCCGAGCCGGTGCGCTGGACCACGTGAGCGCCCGCGCGTCGCGACGCGACGCGCCACGTCGCGCCTCTTCCCGTGACGGCGGCGCCCCCGAGGCGCCCAGACGGAGGAGGACGCCATGGCCATCGACGAAGCCGGCCTCGAGGAGCTGATCGGCCGGTTCGCCGCCGACTTCGGCGCCGCCCTGCACGCCACCACCGTGGTCGTCGGCGACAAGCTCGGGCTCTACCGGGCGCTCGCCGACCTCGGCCCCACCGACGCCGCCGGGCTCGCCGCCGCCACGGACTGCGACGCCCGTCTGGTCCAGGAGTGGCTCGACGCCCAGTACGTCTCCGGCTACTGCTGCCACAGCGCGCAGACCGCCACCTACTGGCTGAGCCCCGAGCAGGTCGCGCTCCTCGCCGACCCGACGAGCCCCGCCTTCCTCGTGGGCGCCATGACCCTCGCCGCCTCGACGGCCAAGGACGAGGAGAAGGTGCGCGAGGCGTTCCGGTCGGGCGCCGGCCTGGGCTGGCACGAGCACCACCACGACCTCTTCCACGGGACCGAGCGGCTGTTCCGGCCCGGCTACGTGGGGAACCTCGTCTCCCAGTGGATCCCGGCGCTCGAGGGGACGGAGGAGAAGCTGCTGGCAGGTGGGTCGATCGCCGACCTCGGGTGCGGCCACGGCGCCTCGTCGATCCTCCTCGCCCAGGCGTACCCCAGCTCGACCGTCGTGGGGTTCGACTACCACCAGGGCTCGATCGACGTGGCTCGCAAGCGGGCGGCCGAGGCGGGCGTGGCCGACCGCGTGCGCTTCGAGGTCGCGTCGGCCCAGGACTTCCCCGGGCAGGGCTACGACCTGGTCTGCATCTTCGACGCCCTGCACGACATGGGCGACCCACCCGGCGCGGCGCGGCACATCCGCTCGGCCCTGGCCGACGACGGCACGTGGCTCCTGGTGGAGCCGATGGCCGGCGACCGGCTCGAGGACAACGTCAACCCGGTCGGGCGCATCTTCTACGCCGCCTCGACCTGCATCTGCACCCCCGGCGCCCAGGCGCAGGACGGCGGCTGCGCCTTCGGCGCGCAGGTGCCGGAGGCGACGTGGGCGCGGGTCGCCACCGAGGCCGGCTTCGGCCGGTTCCGCCGTGCCACCGAGACCCCGTTCAACCGGGTGTTCGAGGTCCGGCCGTAACACCGCCCCGCATCGAACCGACAACCAACCAACGAGCGAAGGAGACCAACATGGCAGGCGTCGACAGCAACGACTTCTCGTCCCCGGACGAGGTCCGCACCCCTGACCGCACGACCGTCGAGCTGGTGAAGGTCGCCGGCGGCGAGATCGGCCGGTACACGTTCCAGCCCGGCTGGAAGTGGTCCGAGTGCATCAAGCCCGTCGTGAAGACGGACTCGTGCCAGGTGAACCACGTCGGGTACGTCGTCTCCGGCGCCTTGCGCGTCGAGCACGAGGACGGGTCGTCGGCCGATCTGGGCCCCGGCGACGTGTACTCGATCGCCCCCGGCCACGACGCGTGGGTGGTCGGCGACGAGCCGTACGTCGGCGTCGAGTTCCAGGGCGCCGCGAACTACGCCAAGGGCTGAGGCGAACGGGCCCGGGGCAGCGTCCGCTGCACCCGGGCCCCGGTCCGGCGGTTGCCCGCGGGCCGGGCGAGGTGTGAGGCTCGATCCATGCGCCGGCTGGGGGATCTGTCGCACGACGAGCTGGCGACCTTGGTGCGCGAGCTCCTGCTCGCGGGCCACCTGATCGACCGGTCCGGCATGCCGACGGTGATCCCCCGCGGCCTCGAGGTGATGCGCGACGTCGCCATCGACGAGTGGATGGGCGCGAGCCCGATCTACACGAAGCGCATGCAGCGGCTGCTGGGCTTCGAGGGCGACACGGTCGAGGTGTGCCTCAAGGGGATGCAGCTCGACATCGGCGCGCCGCCTGAGTTCATGGACTTCCGGATGGAGGTCATCGACGACCACCACGGCGCCTTCCACCTCGACCACTGCGGCGCGCTGCTCGACGTCGAGCCGATGGGGGAGGACTTCGTCGTGGCGATGTGCCACCACATCGAGGACCCGACGTTCGACGCAACGGGCTGGGCCACCAACCCGAAGCTGCGGATGCGCCCGATCCACCGGCCCCCGCGGGTCCCCGCCGATCGCCAGCCCCACTGCGCCTGGACGGTGGTGATCGACGAGTCCGTCGAGCCCTCGCCCGAGCCCGAGATGGCCAAGCGGGTGGGCCGCTCGCTCCTCGCACAGCTCCCGCTCGCCACCATCGGCGAGCCGGCGGCCGGCGACGACGGGCTCCTCGACTACCGCGGTCCCCTCGATCCAGACCTGACGATGCGCGACTTCGCCACCCCGGTGCTCGTCGCCCTCGTCGACGAGATCGCGGTGCAGATGCACCTGCTCACGATCGCGTTCGCCCTCGCCGTCGAGGACCGCACGAGCACCGAGGACGCGGTCGACGCCGTGGCCCGGCAGCTCACCGGCATCGCCGGGGTGACGGCCGAGCGGCTCCACCACGCGCTCGGCCTCGGGACGAGCGCGGCCGACGTCGCGACGGTGTTCGAGCTGCACCCCGCCTTCCACCCGCGCTCGTACGTGGCGTGGGAGGTGGCCCTCGACGGGGACACCGTGCGGCTCGCCCTGGGCGACGGCCCGGCCCGCCACGAGCGCGGGTCCATCTCGTGGATCACGACCCTGGCCGACGGCCACGACGCCGCTCTGTCGTCGATCGCCGCCGCGGTCGACCCCCACTGGCGGGTCGATGCGGACGGGCCGGACCGATGGGTGGTCACCCGGTCGGACGAGCCCACCGCCGAGCGCGACGAGGTGAAGCTCACCAAGTTCTCCGGCGGCGCGACGTTCGTCTTCGTCCGCTGAGCGTCAGAAGGCGGCGTCGGAGGACTCGACCGTGCCGTCGGTGATCGTCCGTTGGCCGCTGCCGTCGGCGTTCATGACCGCGACCTGAGGCTCGACGGTGTGGCTGGCGACGTCGTAGGCGATGAGCCCCCCGTCCGGTGACCAGTCGCCGGCGAAGCGCTGCCCGGGTCCGCTCGTGAGGCGGACGAGGCCGGAGCCGTCGGGCGCGATGACGTGCACGTCGACCATGTCGTCGAACAGGATGCGACTGCCGTCGGGGTGCCAGGACGGGTTGAGCGAGGTCTCGGTCCGGATGACGCGGCGCTCGCCCGTGGCGAGGTCGAGGATCGTGAGCCCGCGGCCGCCGCCGTGGCCGGTGACGGCGAGGCGGCCGCCGTCGGGCGACCACGCGACGGAGTAGTCCTCGGCGCCGGCCGACGGGTACGCGCGGGGGTTCCCGCCGTCGGCGTCGACGATGGTGATGGAGCCCCAGCTCCCGTCGTCGGCGAACGGGACGAACGCCAGGCGGCGACCGTCGGGGGACCACTTCGGCTCACCGCACGACAGCGGACAGGTGGCGACCCGGCGGCGGTCGCTGCCGTCGCTGGCCATCGTCCAGATCTCGCGGTCGCCGGAGATCCACACGACGCGGCGGCCGTCGGGCGACAGGTCCGGCGACGCGTCGTAGCCGCCGTCGACGAGCGGGCGGGCGCCGCTGCCGTCAGCCGCCATGACCCAGATGCTGTAGCCCCGGGCCGACGGGGTGACCGGCCCGGTGGTCGGCTGCGGCGGCACCGGCCGGCGGATGAACAGGATCTGCCCGAGCAGCGACGGCGGCCGGCGGGGCACCGTGATGGTCGGGAGGACGGGCGGCAGGGTGACGGACGGGACCGTGAGCTCGGGCAGGGTCGCCCGCGGGTCGAGGAGCTCGTCGATCCGATCGTTCCCGCCGAGGGTCGTGCTCGTCGGCCCGCCCCCGGTCGCCAGCTGCTGGGTCGGGTCGTGGGCGCCGGCCGCGAGGAACCCGGCGAGGAGCACCGCTCCGATGGCCGCGGCGAGCGGGCGCGTCGTCCACGAGGCGGAGGCCATCTGGCCATCGTCCAACCTCGCCGTCACGGCGGCAATGGGCCGGATGGCCCGATCCGTGCGGGTACCCGAGGCGGTGCCTGGGTAGCAGCGGCGGCGTGACCCCGCGACCTGAGGACGACGCACCGTCGCCGGAGGACCCGAGCCGGTTCCCGTCCGAGCCCGAGGTGGCTCCGCTCGACGAGGCGCCGGACGGCCGCACCCCGAGCGATCCGAACGAACCGACACCGGGATCGCTGCCCCCGGGCGCCTCGCGAGGCGACGCGGACCGCTGATCTCACCGGACACCCGCCGGGATCGGTTGGCCGCGCCGGGGTCGGGGTAGGCGCCGCAGGTGGGCGACCTCCGACCGACCGACCGCGTCTGGCCCGGTGAGCCGTACCCGTTGGGCGCCACGTTCGACGGCGTCGGCACGCGCTTCTCCGTCGTCTCCTCCGTGGCCGACGGCGTCGAGCTGTGCCTGTTCGACGACGAGGGCACCGAACGCTGCGTCGAGCTGGTCGAGCGCTCTGGCGACGTCTGGCACGCGGAGCTGCCCGACGTGCAGCCCGGGCAGCGGTACGGGTTCCGCGTCCACGGCCCCTGGGACCCCGCCGCGGGCCTCCGGTGCAACCCCGCCAAGCTGCTCCTCGACCCGTACGCCAGGGCCATCGAGGGAGAGGTCGCGTGGGACGAGGCGGTGTTCGGGCACCGCTGGGACGATCCGGACGCGATCAACGACACGGACTCGGCGCCGCACGTGCCCCGCTCGGTGGTCGTGAGCCCGTACTTCGACTGGGCCGGCGACCACCCGCCCAGGGTGCCGTGGGCCGACACCGTGATCTACGAGACGCACGTCAGGGGGGCGACGATCCGGCACCCGGACGTGCCCGAGGAGGTGCGGGGCACCTACAGCGGCATCGCCCACCCGGCCTTCGTCGACCACCTCCAGCAGCTGGGGGTGACCGCGGTCGAGCTGCTCCCGATCCACCACTTCGTGCACGACGCCCACCTGGTCGAGCGGGGGCTGCGCAACTACTGGGGCTACAACTCGATCGGGTTCCTGTCCGCCCACGGCGGCTACGCGGCGCGGGGCCAGGCCGGCGAGCAGCTCCAAGAGGTGCGCCAGATGGTCCGGGACCTGCACGCCGCGGGGCTCGAGGTGATCCTCGACGTCGTCTACAACCACTCCGCCGAAGGCAACCACCTCGGGCCGACCCTCAGCTTCAAGGGCTTCGACAACCCGATGTACTACCGGCTCGTCGCGGAGGACCCTCGCTTCTACTTCGACTACACGGGCACCGGCAACACCCTCAACATGCGGAGCCCCCACACGCTCCAGCTCGTCATGGACAGCCTGCGGTGGTGGGCGTCGGAGGTGCACGTCGACGGGTTCCGCTTCGACCTCGCCTCGACCCTGGCCCGGAGCCTCCACGAGGTCGACCGCCTGTCGGCCTTCTTCGACATCGTGCAGCAGGACCCGGTCATCAGCCAGGTCAAGCTCATCGCCGAGCCGTGGGACGTCGGCGAGGGTGGCTACCAGGTGGGCAACTTCCCGCCGCTCTGGGCCGAGTGGAACGGCCGCTACCGAGACGACGTGCGGGACTTCTGGAGGGGCGCGCAGGTGGGCGTCGGTGAGCTGGCCCAACGGCTGACGGGGTCCTCCGACCTCTACGAGAGCGATGCCCGGCACCCCCACGCCTCGATCAACTTCGTCACCGCCCACGACGGGTTCACGCTCGCCGACCTCACCAGCTACGACGAGCGGCACAACGAGGCCAACGGCGAGGGCAACGCGGACGGCGAGAGCTTCAACCGCTCGTGGAACGGCGGCGTGGAAGGGCCCACCGACGACCCCGGGGTGCTGGCGCTGCGGGCCCGCCAGCGGCGCAACCTCCTCACCACGCTCCTGCTCTCCCAGGGCGTTCCCATGCTGCTCGGGGGCGACGAGCTCGGCCGCACCCAGCTCGGCAACAACAACGCCTACTGCCAGGACAACGAGGTGTCCTGGTACGACTGGGACGCGGTCGACGACGACCTCCTCGGGTTCACGCGCCGCCTGCTCGCCTACCGCCGAGCCCATCCGCTCTTCCGCCGACGGCGCTTCTTCCAGGGACGCCCCATCCGCGCCCGCGCCGGCGACCCGGCGCTGCCGGACATCGCCTGGTTCGGCGTCGACGGCAGCGAGATGACCGACGCGCAGTGGGACGCGGCCGACGACCGCGTCCTCACCGTGTTCCTGAACGGCGACCACGTGGAGACGGACCGACGGGGCGAGCCCGTGACCGACGACCGCCTCCTGCTGGTGCTCAACGGCGACCCTGCCGACGTCGACCTGACGCTGCCGCCCGACCTCTACGCCCCCGCCTGGCGGCTCGACATCGACACCGCCGACCCGGGGCTCGACACCACCCAGACCGTGGCCGCCGGCAAGACCGTCACGATCCCCGGGCGGAGCGTGCAGGTGCTGCGGGCCGTCGATGCCGACGATGGCTGACGCCGGGCGGGTCGCGACGTACCGGTGGCAGCTCACACCGGAGCGCGGGTTCGACGCCGCCGCGGCGGCCGCTCCCCTGCTCGCGGCACTCGGCGTCAGCCACCTGTACCTGTCTCCGCTCGCCGAGGCCGTGCCCGGCTCGATGCACGGCTACGACGTGACGGACCCGACCCGGATCCGCCAGGAGCTGGGCGGCGACGACGGCTTCCACCGCCTGGCGGAGGCCTGCCGGGCCGCGGGTCTCCGACTCCTCGTGGACATCGTGCCGAACCACCTCGCCGCCCACCCGGCCAACCCGTGGTGGTGGGACCTCCTGCGACTCGGCTCCGCCAGCCGCTACGCCGAGGTGTTCGACATCGATTGGCAGGCCGCGGACGTTCTGGTGCTCCCCGTGCTCGGAGACCACTACGGCCGCGAGCTCGAGGCGGGGACGGTCGCGCTCGCCCTGCACGACGGGCCCGCCTGCGTGCTCGAGGTGCGGTCCGGCGAGCTCCGCTTCCCGATCCGGCCGGAAGCCGAGGGCGCGATCCTCGCGGAGGTCGCCCGCCAGG
>DATFFY010000039.1:0-3264 GCA_035249805.1 Acidimicrobiales bacterium
TCGAGCGCTTCCCCCAAGATCGCATCCGTCCCCGGGAGGACCAGTGGAACGTCAAGAGGCACTCGACATGGCACTTGGCCAGATCGAGAAGAACTACGGCAAGGGCTCGATCATGAAGATGGGCGAGGCGAACGCCGTCCAGGTCGAGTCGATTCCGACCGGCAGCATCGCGCTCGATCTCGCGCTCGGGATCGGCGGCCTGCCCCGCGGGCGCGTCGTCGAGATCTACGGCCCGGAGTCCTCCGGCAAGTCCACGCTCGCCATGCACGTGGTCGCCGAGGCGCAGCGCACCGGGGGCATCTGCGCCTACGTCGACGCCGAGCACGCGATGGACCCGATCTACGCGCGGGCCATCGGCGTCGACGTCGACGAGCTCCTCATCAGCCAGCCCGACACCGGCGAGCAGGCCCTCGAGATCACCGATCTGCTCGTGCGGTCGGGCGCCATCGACGTCGTCGTGATCGACTCGGTCGCCGCGCTCACGCCGCGCGCCGAGATCGAGGGCGACATGGGCGATAGCCACGTCGGCCTGCAGGCCCGCCTCATGTCCCAGGCGCTCCGCAAGCTCACCGCCAACCTCAACAAGACCGACACCATCTGCATCTTCATCAACCAGCTGCGGGAGAAGATCGGCGTGATGTTCGGCTCGCCGGAGACCACCCCCGGCGGCCGCGCGCTGAAGTTCTACAGCTCCGTGCGGCTCGACATCCGGCGCATCGAGTCGATCAAGGACGGCGTCGAGGTCGTGGGCAACCGCACCCGGGTCAAGGTCGTGAAGAACAAGGTGGCCCCGCCGTTCCGGCAGGCCGAGTTCGACATCATGTACGGCAAGGGCATCAGCCGCGAGGGCGGCGTGCTCGACATCGGCGTCGACAACGACATCGTGAAGAAGTCGGGCGCCTGGTACACGTACGAGGGCGAGCAGCTCGGCCAGGGTCGGGAGAACGCCAAGCAGTTCCTGTTCGACAACCCCGAGATCATGATCGAGATCTCCGAGCGGATCCGCACGGCCATGGGCATCGGCCAGCCCGACATGCCGAACCACGACGACGCCGTCGAAGGCGGGGTCCGGGCCATGGACGCCACGGAGGCGGCCAAGGACCCCGACGACGAGCCGATCAGCCTCGACGACTGAGTGCGACGGCTCGGCCGCCTCTAGCCTCTGGGGCGTGTCCGAGCCCGGTCGCCGCTTCCACGTCCGCACCTTCGGGTGCCAGATGAACGAGCACGACTCGGAGCGGATCGCGGGTCTGCTCGAGGCCGACGGGCTCGTGGCCACGGACTCCGTGGAGGACGCGGACGTCGTGGTGCTGAACACCTGCTGCATCCGCGAGAACGCCGACAACAAGCTCTACGGCACCCTCGGCCACCTCAAGTCCCGCAAGGACGCCAACCCGGACCTGCAGATCGTGGTCGGCGGGTGCCTGGCCCAGAAGGACCGCGACCTGATCGTGGAGCGGGCCGGGCACGTCGACGTCGTGTTCGGCACCCACAACGTCCACCGGGCGGCCGAGCTCCTCGAGACGTCGCGGGCCGAGGGGCGGCCGGTGGTCGAGATCCTCGAGGCCGCCGTCGCCGACGACCAAGCGGCGTTCCCGTCGGCCCTCCCCGTCCGCCGCGAGGTGCCGTGGGCCGCCTGGGTCACGATCCAGATCGGCTGCGACAACACCTGCGCCTTCTGCATCGTCCCCGCCGTGCGGGGCAAGGAGATCAGCCGGCCCATCGACGACATCGTCCGCGAGGTCGAGGCCGCCGCCGCGGACGGCGTGACCGAGGTGACCCTCCTCGGGCAGAACGTGAACAGCTACGGCCGGGACCTCGCGCTGGCCGCCCGCCAGGCCGGTGGCGACGGGCCGGTCCGGCCCTGGTTCGCGGACCTGCTCGGCCGGGTCGGCGCCGTGCCCGGGATCCGCCGGGTCCGGTACACGAGCCCGCACCCGAAGGACCTCCGGACCGAGACGATCGCGGCGATGGCCGGCACGCCGGCGGTGTGCGAGCACCTGCACCTGCCCCTGCAGTCGGGCAGCGACCGCGTGCTCGCCGCGATGCACCGCGGGTACACGGCCGATCGCTACCTCGAGCGGCTCGCCGCCGCCCGCGCCACGATCGACGACCTGGCCGTCACCACCGACCTGATCGTCGGCTTCCCGGGCGAGACCGACGACGACTTCGAGCGCACCCTCGAGGTCGTCGCCGCGGCGGAGTACGACAGCGCGTACACGTTCATCTTCAGCCCCCGCCCCGGCACCGAGGCCGCGGAGCTCGTCGACCGCTTCGTCGCCCCCGAGGTCGTGGCCGAGCGCTTCGAGCGGCTGCGCGTCGTCGTCGAGCGCTCGGGCCTGGCCAAGCACGAGGAGCGCGTCGGCCGGGTCGAGGAGGCCCTCGTGGAGGGCCCGTCCCGCAAGGACCCGGCCGTCCTGACCGGCCGGACCCGGCAGAACAAGGTCATCCACTTCGCGGCCGAGGCGATCCGGCCCGGCAGCTACGCCACCGTGCTCGTCACCGGCGCGGCGCCGCACCACCTCCGCGGCGAGCTCGTCGAGGTGGTCGCCGCACCGCGGCACAAGACCCGGCTGCCCCTGCTGGTCGGGTGATCGACTCCTGACCCGCCACGCCGTGCTCGTCGGCGCGACCGCGTCGGGGAAGTCGGCCCTGGCGCTCGCGCTGGCCCGACGCGACCCGGCCTGGGAGCTCGTGTCGGTCGACTCGATGCAGGTGTACCGCGGCATGGACGTCGGCACGGCCAAGCCGACCCAGGCGGAGCAGGCCGACGTGCCGCACCACCTGATCGACCTGCTCGACCCGTGGGAGGACGGCACCGTCGCCTGGTTCCAGCGCGAGGCGCAGCGCGTGCTCGCCGACGTGGAGGCGCGGGGCCGACGGGGGCTGCTCGTCGGCGGCACCGCGCTGTACGTGCAGGCCGTCGTGGACGGGCTCGACATCCCCGGCCGGTTCCCGGAGGCGCGGACCGCGCTGGAGGCCGAGGGGGACACGTCCGCGCTCCACCGTCGGCTGGCCGAGCTCGACCCCGTCGCCGCCGGGCGGATGGAGCCCACGAACCGACGGCGGGTCGTGCGCGCGCTGGAGGTCACCCTCGGGAGCGGCCGGCCGTTCTCGCGCTACGGCCCCGGCCTCGACGCCCGCGGCGCCACGCCGTTCCGCCTGGTCGGCCTCCAGCGGGGGACCGAGGACCTGGTCGCCCGCATCGGGCGGCGGTACGAAGCCCAGCTCGCCGCCGGCTTCGTCGACGAGGTCCGCCGCCTG
>DATFFY010000040.1:0-4283 GCA_035249805.1 Acidimicrobiales bacterium
CACGAGACCGGAGGCGGCCTCGCGTCGACCGCGTGGTTCGAGCGCGGCGCCGACGGCGGCGGCCGCGAGGCCGGCGCCGAGCACCGCGACGGTCGCATTCGCGGTGAACGGCTCGAGGCCGACGACCCACCCGCCGAACGCGAGCGCTGCGACGCCGACGACGAACGGGCGCAGGAACGCGGTGGCCCTAGTACCGGAGGAGGGCGCCGATGCGCCCGAGCACGTCGAGGTCGGCGTTGCCGATGCAGATCGTGACCGGCACGCCCTGCGTGAGCGCCTCCTCGATCGCGTCCTCGACCACGTCGGTCACGCGCACCATCTCCACGCCGTTGACGGGGTTGCGGGGCCCGACGAGCGCGAGCGCGCCGGTGGCCGGACAGCGCCAGCCCTCCTCGGAGTAGCCCTTCGACACCACGAGCCGCTCGACCCGGCGGGCGTGGAGCGCCTCCAGCGTCGGGGCGAGCCCGGCGACGCCGCGCCGACCGGTGATCGCGGCCTCGCGCACGCGGCCGACGATCTGGGCCTCCTTCTCGCGCTCGACCTCGGCCTCGACGACCTCGGCCGCCTTCAGGACCTCCGCAGCCGACGCCCCGACGCCGACCTTGATGCGCCGGCACAGCCGCTCGCGGAGGTACGGGTGCAGGTCGCGCTCGAGCTCGTTGGCGATCTCGTCCGGCGCGCCGATCGTCAGGTGGTGGAACCCGCGGGACTGCCACAGCTGGAACGCGGCGCGCGCCGCGTTGCGGAGGTGCTGGTGGGCCAGCTCCTGCACGTGCGCCTCGGGTGTGCCCCGCTCGCGCTCGCCGCGCGTGTCGAGGTCGCGCGGCAGCTCGTCGAGCAGCTCCGAGCGCTCCACGAGCACGCCGCCCTCGAACACGAAGAGGCGGGCCCGCTGCTTGTCCGCGAGCAGGACGCCGATCGGCTCGTGCTCCTGCACGACCGACTCCAGCTGCCCGACCGCGGGCGCGTGGTTGATGACGAGCTGGGAGCGCACGGGCATCGGGAGCTCGATGACCTCCCAGAGGTCGCTCGCGGAGCAGGCGAAGAAGGCCAGGCCGCGGGTGGCCCGCCGGTCGAAGCCGGCCCGGACGTAGGCCTGGATGCGGCGCAGGTCGTCGTGCACCGACCGGTGCCCGTTGGCCTTCTCCCGTGCCTCCCGGACCATCACGTCGAGCTCCTGCTCGACGTCCTGGTGGCGGATCAGCCGTCGCCCGTCCACGTCGAGGTAGCACGACGTGATCGGTGCCGCCTCTCCCCTGATGCCTGCGAGCTCCCGGATGGCGGCTTCGGTGAGGACGGCCACAGCACCTCCAGATCGAGCGGCAGGTACCGCCGATGCTAGGTCGCCGAGCACGCGTTCGCCCACGGCCTAGGAGAGCTTGATCCGCTGGACCTTCCCGTCGTCGCCGTCGTCGGCCGACGCGCCCTCGCCGTCGAGGCCGAGGCGGCTGGCCGCCGCCTGCGCGAGCCCGCCGATCGTGCCCAGGACGTCCTGGAGGGCGGCGGGATCGTCGACCAGCCCCTCCATGGCGTCGAGGAGGCTGCGGCCGGCGCGGATCAGCTCCTTGGCCGCGGTCTGCAGGTGCTCCAGGCCCTCGACGAGCCCCTCGCGGTCGTCATCCGCCATCGTCCCGGCTCCCTTCGAACACCACCTTGAGGGTGCCCTTCTTCAGCGTCGCGTCCGCCACCGGGCGGGTGCGCAGCGAGTCGGGCAGCGTGACGGCTCGGCGGTACGGCCCCACCCGGACCAGCAGCTCGTCCCCCCGCCGGCCCAGCTCCAGGTCGTCCTTGTCGGCGAAGGGCAGGTCGAGGGCGAGGGTCGTCCGGCCGTGCTTGCGGGTGACCCGCAGGGGCTGGCCCTCGTGGAGGCGCTCGGCCGGGTCCAGATCCCCGTACACCTCGTCGCCGAAGGCCCGCAGCGCGTCGATGCCGACCAGCTCGGTGGGGGCGAGGTCGACCTTGAGGACGGGCAGCGGCGCGAAGCCCTCCTCGATGGCCCGCAGGTGCTCGAGGTGCAGTGCCTTCCACCGCTCGAACCAGGGGTCGGCGACCGCGTCGGGCAGGAGCCGGTTCGCCACGACCGCGTCGACGCGGTAGCCGAACAGCGAGAGGTACGTGTAGGTGCGGCGGGCCTCGGCGATCACGATGCGCTCGGGGTTGACGACCAGCCGCACGCTCGTCTGCTGCGGGTCGGTCAGGATCTCGCGCACACCCTCGAGCCGCTCGTAGAACCGGTTCGTGGCGGCGAACACGTCGTCGTTGGCCACCGGCAGCGAGGTGAGCCGTGACAGCACCGGCGACACGACCTTGTTGACCCGCCGGCCGACGGGGAAGAGCCGCTCCATGTAGCGGGCGAGCACGTCGGGCAGCGACAGGAACCGGATCGTCTCCGCGGTCGGCGCGCAGTCGACCACGACGACGTCCCAGTCCCCGGACGTCGCGCACTGCTTGATGTCGGTGAGGGCGAAGATCTCGTCGAGCCCGGGGACGACCGAGAGCTCCTCGGCCTCCAGGCCGTCGACACCGGCCCAGGCGAAGACCTCGCGCAGCCACCCCTGGATCTCGTGCCAGCTCTCCTCCATCCGCTCCTGCGCGTCGAGCTGCTGGCCGTGCAGCTTGGGGCTGATCTCGCTGACGAGGGGCCCGAGGGGCACGTCGAACGCGTCGCCCAGCGAGTGGGCCGGGTCCGTGGAGAGGACGATCGTGCGCAGACCGGCGTCCGCGCAGCGCACCGCCGTCGCCGCGGCGGTGGTGGTCTTGCCGACCCCGCCCTTGCCCGTGAACAGCAGGATCCGGGTCACGAGGCGGCTCCCGACCTACTCGAGGTGGGCACGGAGCTCGCGCAGGGCGGCGTTGACGATCTTCGCCTCGGCCCGTCGCTTCACGAAGCCGGGGAGCGGGACGATCAGGTCGACCGTGAGGTCGTACGTGACGTTCGTGCGGCTCGGGTGGCCGGGCACGGGCTCGAGCGTGTAGCTGCCGTCGATGCGCCGCGTGATGTCGCCGCGGACGAGCTCCCACGTCATCCGGCGAGGTTCGTCGTCGTACGAGTAGCGCAGCGTGTAGCTCGTGCTGCGACCCATGGCGGCGGCCCGGAAGGTGACGTCACGGGCCCGGCCCTGGTCGTCGCGGGACTCGACGGTCACGCCCTTCAGGTCCCGGGCCCAGGTCGGGTACGCGTCGAGGTCGAGCAGCACCTCGAACACGCGGTCGGACGGCGCATCGATCTCGATCGTCTGCGTCGCCTGGTCGGCCATCGGGTCAGTTTGGTCTACGACCGCGCAGCGGGCGAGTTCCGGCGGACGACGGCGAAGTAGTACCCGAGCACGATCCCGTAGCCCAGCAGGATCGGGATCGTGACGACCGCCACGACGAGCCATCGGAGCCAGGCCGTGCGGTCCTCGGCGCCGTCCTTGAAGTGCTCGGGGGGCCGTTGCAGGCAGTCGAGCAGGGCCATCGCGACGGGGAACTCGAGCCCCAGCAGCACCAGCCAGAAGGGCGGGGTCACGGTTCCGGGGTGGACGCCACGTCGGCTCGGGCCGGGAAGGACCCGAAGCGCCCGCCCCACATCGCCATCAGCCCCAGGCCGAACACCGGGGCGAGCACCCCGAAGGTGACCTCGGTGTCCGGACGGATCAGCGCCGCGACCACCACGGCGACGACCTGGACGGCGAGCGCGATCTGGAACCGCCGGCGGGTGTCGGGCGGGGCCGCGCCCCCCGAGAGGAAGAAGAGGCCCGGCAGCGTGACGACGAGGGTGCGGCTGCGCGACACGCCGAGCGCGTAGCCCCAGAGCATCGCCCCGGTGCCCACCACGAAGAGCAGGCCGGAGAGGATCGCGTGGACGATGGCGAACGTGTCGGGCACGACCGCGCCGGCGAGGCCGGTTCCGACCAGGGCGCCCGTGCCCGCGAAGACGAGGTTGAGCAGGCCGTCGCCAGGGTGCGGGTCCTCGTACAGGTCACCCATGGGTCGCAGCCTCCCACGAGGCGAGTGCCGCACCCAGCCGGCCCGCCAGCACGTCGTACGACAGCTCGGCGACGGCGCGGGTCCGTCCCGCCTCGCCGAACCGCGACCGCAGGGCGGCATCGTCGAGGAGCCGACCGATCCGCTCGGCCACGGCCCGCACGTTCGTGGGGTCGGCCACGACGAAGCCGGTCTCGCCGTCGACCACCGCCTCGGCCGCACCGCCGCTGTCGCCCGCCACCTGCGGCACCCCGGCCGCCGCCGCCTCGACGAACACGATGCCGAAGCCCTCCTGCTCGAGCCCGGCCCAGCGGTTG
>DATFFY010000041.1:0-2550 GCA_035249805.1 Acidimicrobiales bacterium
CCTGGCGGCCGCGAACCCGAACAGCACGGCCGACACGGTGACCTGCACGTACACGGAGACCCACAACGACGCAGGTACCTACCCGAACACGGCGTCGGTCGTGGTGACCGACGACGAGGGCAGCACGGGGACCGACTCCGACGAGCAGTCGGTGACGGTGACCGACGTGCTGCCGACCGTGTCGGTGACGAAGGCCGCGGACCCGCTGACCGTGCCGGAGAACGAGGGCGGCAACGTGACCTACACGGTCGTCGTGACCAACACGTCGAGCGAGCCGGTCACGATCACCTCGATCGAGGACGATCCGTTCGGCGCGCAGGCCGGTGGCTGCTTCGTCGAGGATGAGGAGGAGGCGACCACCGAGCTCGATCCCGGGCAGTCCTGCACGCTGACGTACCAGGGCTTCGTCCCGCCGGGCGAGTTCGGCGGTGAGGAGGACCCCCACCGCAACACCGTCACCGTGAAGGTGATCGACAACGAGGAGAACGAGGCGTCCGACTCGGCCTTCGCCGACGTGGCGTACAGCCCGGTCGCCAACCTCACCGTCGACAAGGTGGCCTGCCCGGTCGAGCGGACGGTGACCGGTGGCTTCCTCACCTACACGATCACCGCCGGCAACGACGGGAACGCCACGTCGGCCGACGCCACCCTCGTGGACACGATCCCCGGTGGCACCGCCGTCGTCGACGACGGTGACGGCGAGGTGTTCACGGACGAGGGCGGCGTCACGACGGTCACCTGGGAGCTCGGCCCGATCGAGGTCGGCCAGGAGATCGAGCGGAAGATCGTGGTCCGGGTCGACGCCCCGAACGGGTCGAACCTGGTCAACACGGTCACCTTGAGCGCCGAGGGCGTCGATGACGCCACCGCCACGACCGAGACGCCGGTCAGCAACGCGGGCGCGGAGGCCATGGGCCACGCGTACGGGGCCGACATCCGGCTCGCCGGCTCGTCGCTCCTCGGTGGCGAGCTCGGCGAGGTCGGGGCCGCGGCACCGCCGACGGACGCCGAGGTCAGCGAGCTCCTCGGGCTCGGCCTCCCGCCGATCCTGGGCCTGAACGTCCTGCGCCAGACGGCCGATGCCGCGGTGGAGGACTTCTCGATCGGCCAGGGCACCTCGACCATCACCAAGGTCAACCTGCTCGGCGGGCTCATCAAGGCCGACGTCGTGAAGGCCGTGTCCACCTCGGTGGCGGGACCGCTGTTCGCGACGAGCAGCAGTCTCGGGTCGACGTTCGTCAACCTGAAGATCAACAACAAGACCGTGGTCAACTCGAGCCCGAACACGACGGTGGACGTGAAGCTGCTCGGCCTGACCGTGGCCAAGGTCGTCCTCATGGAGACGACGGGCGGCTCGGCCAACGGCGTCGACGGGTTCAACCGGACCCAGGGCTCCGTCAACATGCTCCACGTGACGCTCCTGGCCCCGCTCCTCGGGTTCCAGAAGGGCGCGGAGATCATCGTCGGCCACGCCGACAGCAGCGCGGTGTTCCCGAGCGGGTTGCCCTGCGGGGTGACCGGCCCGGCCGTCTTCGGTGAGGCCTACACGGCTGCAGCCCAGGTGCGGCTGGACGGCGCCCCCGTGGTGACGGTGCAGCAGGGCGACGCCCGCCTGGCCCCCACCGGGGGAGCGGACTTCGACGAGGTCCTCAGCGTCACCCTGCCCCCGCTGCTCACGAGCGTGACGGGCCGCAACACGACGTCCGGAGGGCTCGCACCGACGCCGCACGCCACCGCGAAGGCGATCGTCGAGGGGGCGCGGGCGCTCAACGACGTGATCAAGGCGGACGTGATCGAGGTGTCCTCCACCAGCGCCATGAGCGGGGGGGATCCGGACACGACCTTCACGTCCAAGTTCGTCAACCTGGTCATCGGCGGCACCTTGATCGATCCCAACGTGCCACCCAACACCACGTTGGCGATCCCCGCGCCGGGCGGCGGGATCCTGCTCGTGATCATCAACGAGCAGGTGGAGTCCGGTGACGACTTCAACACCTTCGGGCAGATCAACGCGCTGCACGTCTTCGTGCTGAAGGGCGGGCTGATCGAGGTCGAGGCCATCGTGGGCCACGCCGCCAGCGGCACCCACGTCGACCCTCCGGCGCCCTAGGACAGGGCGGCCCCGGCGCTCAGGCGTCGGGGCCGCACGTCCAGGTGGAGGTGCCGTGCAGCTCCGCCCCGGACGGGTCCAGCAGCCCGGCGAACGTGAACGTGCCGCCGGCCTCGGCGTCGACCCGCAGCTCGGCGGTGGTGCCGGGCCCGCTCGTGTAGACGACCGGCTCGGCGCCCTCGCGCACCACGGTCACCTCGACGGTGCCGAGGTCGGCGAGGGGGTACGTGCCCGCGCCGTCGAGGCGGGCGGTGCCCGCCTGCCACGCGAGCGTGGCGCCGTCGACGAGGCCGGGCAGCGGCACCACGAAGCTCGGTGCCGCGACGAGCGACGCGCAGCTGGTGACGGACGCCGGGTACTGCAGCTCGAACGGCATCGTCACCTCGAGCGCGCCGCCGAACGAGGCGTCGCCGGTCGCCGACAGGCCCGCGCCGACCGTC
>DATFFY010000042.1:0-2293 GCA_035249805.1 Acidimicrobiales bacterium
CGGGCGCCGACGACCGCGACGACGAGCGCGCCGAGGAGCACGCTCCTCGTCTGCGTCAGCACGATCCCCGTCGCGGTCAGCACAGCGCCCAGCCGAACGGCGAGCGACGAGCCGCCGCGGACCACCCGCTCCACGAGGAAGGCGAAGCACACGAGCAGGAAGAAGGAGAGCTGGATCGCGCTGACGAAGACACCGCCCACCCGGGCGATCCCGGTGGGGCTCAGGATGCGGATCTCCTCGAGCCCGAGGGTGAAGGCCTGCGCGGTGAGCTCCTGCGCGACCAGGCGGAACCGGTTCACGCCGACGACGTCGATCATGAAGGTGTTCCACCACGACGACAGGACGAGCTCCACGATCGCCAAGGCACCGAAGAGGGCCCCCCACCCCATCAGCGTGCGGGCGACGCGTCGGATGACGTCGGCGTCGACCCGCAGGTGCCGTCCGAGGAAGACGAGCAGGACGGGCAGGGCGAGGCTGCGCCAGACGGTGAACCTCGAGTCCAGGGTCACTGCCCCACCGAGCGGTCCGAGGAGCGCCTCCGGTGCGAGGAGGTAGAGGCCGCTGAGCACGGTGAAGACGAGGCACAGCCGATCGAGGGCGTCGAGCGCGCGCTGCTCGCGCCGGAGGGTCACGGCCACGGCCACACCGATGGCGGCCACGGCGGCGTCCTTCCACAGCGCGGCCAGCCGAAGCGTCGGGCCGTGGTCGTACACCTGGAACGCGAGCGAGAGGAGGACGAGCTGCACGGGGAGGACCCACACCAGCGCTCGCATCGCCAGCGCCGGCCTCGACACGAGCCAGGCGATGAACGTCACACCGACCGCCGCCCCGACCAGCTGCACGAGGTTGACGAGCCCCCCGGACCGCAGCACCAGGGCGACGAGCAGGGCGGGCACGCACGCGCAGACGGCGACGGCACGGCGGCCGACCGGGCCCGGCACGGATCGAGCGCGCCTCGATCGGCGAGCGGGCGTCGTGGCGGTGCGAACGGCCATCCTGGCACCATCATGGTCGTGCTGCGGCGGCGAGGTGGACCCGAGACGACGACCTCCGTGCTGGTCGACGCGCGCGAGCTCACCGGCGAGAGCGGGTGGAGCGGCATCGGCACGACGATCCGCGGGCTCCTCGGCGGGCTCGCCGACGCCACCGCCGGCGACGTCGAGGTGCGAGCCCTCGTCACGGCCGACGTCCAGGTCCCGCCCGGCATCCGCCCGGCCACGATCCACCGCTTCGCCCGCCACGGCCGGCGGCGCTCGATCATCGAGCACCAGGCCCGCCTGCCCCTGGACCTGCTCCGCCACCGGGCCGCGGTGTTCCACAACCCGACCGCCCACCCCCCGGTGCGGGTGCCCATGCCCTGGCTGCAGACGCTGTACGACGTCATCCCGCTGGTGGTGGACGACCCCCACCTCGAGGTGCTCCGGCGGCGCTGGCGACGCCTGGCCCCCCGGTACCGCCGCGCCGACGTGGTGGCGGCGATCTCCCGCCACGCCGCCGACGACGGGATCCGCCACCTCGGGCTCGACCCGGCGAAGGTCGAGGTCGTCCCCCTCGGCGTCAGCCCGGTGTTCCGGCCCGGGCCCGCGGAGGCCGCCGACGAGCCGTTCGTCCTGCTCGTCAGCGAGTACTCCCGACGCAAGGGCTTCGAGGACGCGTTCGCGGTGGTGGGCGCGCTGGCCGAGCAGGGGCTGCCCCACCGGCTCCGGGTGGCAGGACGGATCCCGCCCCACGTGCGCGCGGAGCTCGAGGGGCTCGTCGCCTCGGCGCCGCGGCCCGATCGCATCGAGCTGCTCGGCTTCGTCGAGGACCTTCCCGCGCTCTACCGCGCCGCCTCGCTCGTGCTCGTGCCGAGTCGCTACGAGGGCTTCGGGCTCCCTGCGCTCGAGGCGATGGCCAGCGGCACGCCCGTGGTCACCTACGACAACACCAGCCTGCCCGAGGTGGTCATCGCCGACGCGCTCGTCCCCGACCGCGACGTCGCCGCGATGGCGAAGCTCTCCGAGCTGCTCCTCACCCAGCCGAGCCGCCGCGACGACCACGTGGCGGCCGGGCTCGAACGAGCCGCCCGCTTCACCTGGGGGGCCACCGCCGAACGCTACGTGGAGCTCTACCGAGACGTGGCCCGCCGATGAGCGAGCGTCAGCGAGCGACCCAGCAGCGCAGGCATCCCGGAGCCGCGCAGCGCTCCGCCGGTCATCGGGGGGGACGACCATCGAGCGCGGGGCTAGCCCGATGACCGCCGCAACCCGGCGGGCGGTGCTCTTCGACGCGTACCCGCACGTGTACGCGGGGG
>DATFFY010000043.1:0-15337 GCA_035249805.1 Acidimicrobiales bacterium
AGGCCACCAGGTCCCGCCGCTGCCGGTTCTTGAGCCCCGTGAGCACCTGGCGGGCGAGGTCGTCGTAGCGCAGCAGCGCCGTCCAGCCGTCGAGGCCCAGCGGAGGCGGCAGCCCCGGCGCGCGCCGCAGCCGGCCTGCGCACATCGGACAGATGGGGGCACCTGGTGCACCGCAGGCCGCACAGGTCGGTGTCAGCAGCACCACCGCGACGCTACGGACGCGCTGTGACGCGATGATGGCCGCGTGGAACCACAGCGGGTGACCAACCAGAAGCGCGCGATCTTCGTCGTCGGATCCCTCCTCGCCGCCGTCGCGCTGATCCTCGGCATCGTCATCGCCACCGACGACGACGACGATGATGCCGAGACGACCGCGTCGTCGACCACCACGACGACGACGAGCACCCCCACCTCGACCACCGCGGCCAGCACCACGACCACGACGATCGACCCGGCCGACCTGGACCTCGCGGCGTTCCCGGACCTGCGCAGCGGGGACCGCTACGACGATCCGGTCGCGCTCGTCCGGGCCTTCGCCACCGAGCTGCTGGGCTTCGACACCGACCTCGTCGTGAGCGACTTCCAGCCAGGGGACAACCGCTCCGGCGAGGTCGTGATCGCGCCCGCCGCCGGCAGGCAGGAGACCACGGTCGGCGTGCGCCAGCTGGCCGACGGCGCCTGGGTCGTGGTCGGCGCGCAGACGGCGACGATCCAGCTGGACACCCCCGTCCCCCGGACGCGGATCAGCCCCCCGCAGCCGCTCATCGGCCGGGCCAGCACCTTCGAGGGGAACGTGCTCGTGCAGCTCTACGTCGACGGGAGCAACGCCGCGATCGGGGCCACGAACGTGCTGGGCCGCGGGGACGGGGTCCTCGGGGACTTCGAGGGCGAGCTCGCCTTCACCGTCCCCCAAGGCGCGACCCACGGGCTGCTCGTGCTCTCCGAGGGCAGCGCCGACGACGGCACCACCGTGGCTGCCACCGCCATCCGCGTCCGCTTCTAGTTTCGCCTCGCAAGCAGAGCTTGCTCGGCGAGCTCTGCGGAAGGCCTGCGGCCGCTCACCTTCGGCCTCGGGGTCGGCAGAGCCGCCCCTCCGCAGGCAGGGGGCTCCGGGAGACCCTCCGCCCCCCGCACCCCCCGCCGGACCACCGGCGAGGACCGGGGGGAGCGGGAGGGGGACCGGTCCCCCTCCCCCGCGAGAGGATCCGGCTCCGCCGGTCCCGAGCCGCGGCGAGCGCGGCCGGAAGGCCGCTCCGTGTCCAGGCTCGACCGAGCTCGCCGCAGGCGAGCGAGCGTCGAAGCTAGTAGCGGTAGTGCTCGGCCTTGTAGGGGCCGTCGACGGGCACGCCGATGTAGTCGGCCTGCTCCTTCGTGAGCTTGGTGAGCTTCACCCCGAGGTGGTCGAGGTGCAGCCGGGCGACGCGCTCGTCGAGCAGCTTCGGGAGGACGTACACGCCGAGCGGGTAGTCCGCCGTCTTCGTGAACAGCTCGATCTGGGCCAGCACCTGGTTGGTGAAGCTCATCGACATCACGAAGCTCGGGTGGCCGGTCGCGTTGCCGAGGTTCAGCAGTCGGCCCTCCGACAGCATGATGATCGAGTGCCCGTCGGGGAACACGAACTCGTGGACCTGCGGCTTGATCTCGACCTTGCGGACGTCGCTCATCTTCGCGAGGCCGGCGATGTCGATCTCGTTGTCGAAGTGGCCGATGTTCCCGACGATCGCGTTGTGCTTCATCCGGGCCATGTGCTCAGCGGAGATGATCCCCTTGTTGCCCGTGGTCGTGATGAAGATGTCGGCGGTGTCGAGGACCGCCTCGATCGTGGTGACCTCGAAGCCCTCCATCGCGGCCTGCAGCGCGCAGATGGGGTCGACCTCGGTCACGATCACGCGGCAGCCCTGGCCCCGCAGCGACTGCGCGCTGCCCTTGCCGACCTCGCCGTACCCGCACACCACGGCCACCTTGCCGCCGAGCATCACGTCGCTCCCGCGGTTGATGCCGTCGACGAGGCTGTGCCGGCAGCCGTAGAGGTTGTCGAACTTCGACTTCGTGACCGAGTCGTTCACGTTGATGGCCGGGAACAGCAGCTCGCCGTTCTCGAACATCTGGTACAGCCGGTGCACGCCCGTGGTGGTCTCCTCGGTGACGCCCTTGATGCCGGCGGCGATGGCCGTCCACCGGCTCGGGTCGTCCGCCAGGGACCGCTTGAGCACGTCGACGATGACGTGCCACTCCTCCGGGTCGTCCTCGGTGGCGTCGGGCACCACGCCGGCCTTCTCGTACTCCACGCCCTTGTGCACGAGGAGCGTGGCGTCGCCGCCGTCGTCGAGGATCATGTTCGGACCCTCGCCGCCGGCGAAGGTGAACAGCTGCTCGGTGCACCACCAGTACTCCTCGAGCGTCTCACCCTTCCAGGCGTAGACGGGGATGCCGGCGGGCTGCTCCACCGTGCCGGTGGGGCCGACGGCGACGGCCGCGGCCGCGTGGTCCTGGGTGGAGAAGATGTTGCAGCTGACCCAGCGCACCTCGGCGCCCAGCTCGACGAGCGTCTCGATGAGCACGGCCGTCTGGATCGTCATGTGCAGCGAGCCGGCGATGCGGGCGCCGGTGAGCGGCTTGCTGTCGCCGTACTCGGCCCGCAGGGCCATGAGGCCGGGCATCTCGACCTCGGCGAGCTCGATCTCCTTGCGGCCCCACGGGGCGAGCGAGAGGTCGGCGACCTTGAAGTCAGGGTTGGACATGGAGGCTCCTCCGTCAGTGCGCGCAAAGGGCGCGCGGATGATGGGTGTCCTGGGCTGGGTGCCAACGGGCACCACCCTGATCAGCCCGGGGGGACTCCCACAGTAGCGGCCCTCAGCGGGCCAACGCAGCCTTCAGATCCTCCAGGACCGGGATCGGACCGGGGTCGACGCCGGCCTGCGCGGCCAGGTGGAGGCTGACGAAGTCACCCTGGAGCACGAGGTCGAAGAGCTGAGCCAAGGCGCCGTCGCCCTCGGCCCGCACGTCGACGATGCCGTGGACCACCTCGTCGAGGACATCGTGGGTGAGCTCGAAGCGGCGGGCCACCTGCGGGTGCTCGAAGTCGTGGCGGAACCGGACGACGGTCATGACCTGGCGGGTGACGTCGCCGTGCTGGCCCCACCCGCAGATCTCGTTGTGGCACATCTCCGGCACCGCGCCGCTGAAGGCCGGGGCCTTCGCGTTCTCGTTCACCTGGCACTTGAACCGGTACGCCGCCACCTCACCGATCGCGTCCCCGCCGTAGGCGACCGGGATCGTGCGCCCGATCTGCTCGGCCAGCCGATGCGCGCTGGACCCCTCGAGGACCAGTGCGTCGCGCCGGCGGCGCAGCTGCTGCACCGCCTCCTCGACGTACTGCGCGGCACCGGGGAACAGGCCGACGCGCTCGAGCACCAGGAGGGGCGGGATGCTGACCGCCCCGATGCCGGCCCGGGGCATCGGGATGTCGGGCAGCCGGATGTGGGGCGCATCCCACGCCGCCGCCAGGTCGGCCAGCTGCCCGCCCGTCGACAGGACGACCATGCGGGCCCCGGCGCCGGCCGCCGACTGCGCAGCCTCGACGGTCTCCTCCGTGTCGCCGGAGTACGACACCGCGAAGCACAACGTGCTCTCGCTGACGAAGTGCGGCGCGTCGTAGCCCCGCACGACGGTGACCGGCACGGACATGAACGGCGCGGCGACGGCTTGGAGCACGTCGCCGGAGATCCCGCTGCCGCCCATCCCCAGCACGACCACGTGCTCGATGGCGTCGTGGTCGGGCAGGTGCTCGAGCTCCGCTCCCTGCGTCGCCGCGGCCGCGACCTGCTCGGGCAGCCCGGCCGCGAGGTCGAACATGCCGACCGAGTCCAACAGGGCCATGGCGCTAGCCCTCGAACGTCGGGGTGATGCCCTGCGCCTCGGCCTTGGCCAGGAGGCGCTCGTGCTCGGCGTCGTCGACCGCCTCGGCCTCGTCGATGAGCATGATCGGGATGTCGTCCCGGATGGCGTAGCGGCGGTGGAGCCGCGGGTTGTACAGCGCGTCCTCGTCCTCGAAGTACAGGAGCGGACCCTTGTCCTCCGGGCAGGCGAGGATCTCGAGGAGCTGGGGATCGAGGGCCATGGGATCTCCTGGGGTTCAGTCGCCGACGAGGAGGGCCTTCACCTCGTCGACCCGGCGGGCACAGGATGCCCGATCCGGCGCCTCGAGGTTCAGCCGGAGCAGCGGCTCGGTGTTCGACGGGCGGAGGTTGAACCACCAGTCGCCGAGGTCGACCGTCAGGCCGTCGAGCCGGTCCTGGGCCTCCGGCGGGTAGGCGGCGGCCACCCGCTCGATGTCGGCGGCGGGATCGTCGACCTTGAAGTTGAGCTCACCGGACGCGGCGTAGCGGTCGAAGGGCCTCCGGAGCTCGGACAGCGGCACGCCCTCGACGCTCAGCTGCTCCAGCACCATGAGCGCGGCGATGGCGCCGGAGTCGGCCCGCCAGTTGTCCCGGAAGTAGTAGTGGGCCGAGTGCTCGCCACCGAACGCGGCGCCGGTGTCGGCCATGACGGCCTTGATGAAGCTGTGGCCCACACGGGTCCGCACCGGGGTGCCGCCGTGCTCGCGGACAACCTCGGGCACCGCCTTCGAGCAGATGCAGTTGTGCAGGATCGTGGCGCCGGGATGCCGTTGCAGCACGCTCACGGCCACGATGGCCGTGGTGGCGGAGCCCGACACGGGCTCGCCCTGGTCGTCGACGAGGAACACGCGGTCGGCGTCCCCGTCGAAGGCGAGGCCGACGTCGGCGCCGACCTCGCGGACGCGGGCCTGCAGGTCGCGGAGGTTCTCCTCCTGGATCGGGTCGGCCGGGTGGTTCGGGAAGGTCCCGTCGAGCTCGCCGTACATGATCTCGAGGTCGAACGGCAGGCCCTCGAACACGGCGGGCACGACCAGGCCCCCCATGCCGTTCGCGGTGTCGGCCACCACCTTCAGCGGTCGGAGCTTCTGCGGGTCGACGAACGACTTCACGTGGGCGGCGAACTCGCGCAGCAGGTCGAGGGACTCGCGGCCGCCGGGCACGCCGTCGGCCGGGGGCAGGTCGCCCGCGAGGTGGCGGGCCGCGAGGGCCTTGATGTCGTCCAAGCCCGTGTCCTGCCCGACGGGGCGCGCCCCGGCCAGGCACAGCTTGAGGCCGTTGTACTGCGCCGGGTTGTGCGACGCCGTGAACATCGCACCGGGGGCGTCGAGCTTGCCCGCCGCGAAGTAGAGGAGGTCCGTGGACGCCAGGCCGAGGTCCACGACGTCGAGCCCCTGGGCCTGGGCGCCGGCCGTGAAGGCGGCAGCGAGCTCCACCCCGGAGGGGCGCATGTCCCGTGCCACCAGGACCTTCCGGGCCCCGCCGACCTGGCCCGCGGCGAACCGGGCGAAGGCGGCGCCGACGGCCTCCGCGACGGCCGCGTCCAGCTGGTCGGGCGTGGTGCCGCGGATGTCGTAGGCCTTGAAGATGGCGTCGAGGTCGGCGGGCATGGACGACCGAGCCTAGTTTTCACGCTCCATGCCCGGTGACCCCGTGCCCGACGCCCCCGCCTGCACCATCGTCCTCCCCGCCCACAACGAGGAGGAGATCCTCGCGACGACCGTGGGCGAGCTCGTGGAGGGCCTGCGGGACCGGGGCGCCTCCTTCGAGGTCCTGGTCGTCGAGAACGGGTCGACCGACGCCACCGCCGCCCTGGCCGCCCGGTTGGCCGACGAGCACCCGGAGGTCGTGGCGCTGACCGACCCGACGCCCGACTACGGGCTCGCGCTGCGCCGGGGTCTCCTCACGGCACGGGGCGAGGTCGTCGTGAACTTCGACGTCGACTACTACGACCTCGACTTCTTCGACCGGGCCATCGGGCTGGTCCGGGACGGGGCGGGGATCGTGGTGGGCACCAAGCGGGGCGAGGGGGCCCAGGACGACCGTCCGCTCGCCCGGCGCATCGTGACGTGGACCTTCGCCACGCTGCTCAAGGTGCTGTTCGGCCTGCGGGCCTCGGACACGCACGGGATGAAGGCCCTGAACCGCGAGAGGGTCGTCGGCCTGGCCGAGCGGTGCCGGCTGGGCACCGACCTGTTCGACACGGAGCTGGTGCTACGGGCCGAGCGGGCCGGGCTCGTCGTCGCGGAGATCCCGGTCCGGGTCGAGGAGCGGCGCCCGGCCCGCTCCCCCATCGCCCGGCGCATCCTGCGCACGCTCCTCGGCCTCCGCCAGCTCCGCCTTGCGCTCCGCGAGGAGTGAGTCCCAGAAGCCGATCGGCTCCGGGTCGGGTTCGGGCTCCGGTCCGCCATCGCCGCCGGGCGGCGGCCACGCGGCCGGCTCCCAGTCCTCGGCCTCGCCGTCCTCGCCCTCTCGGCGCACCCGCGGCGGCGGGAGGGCGACCGCGCCATGGCGGACGAGCAGGCCGACGCCGACGAGTCCTGCGAGCGACATGCCCCACCCGAGGTACTCGACGGACGTGTTGCCGTACGTGAGCTCGACGTGCTCCTCGGTCGGGATGACGACCATGAGGTTGGGCGTGACGCGGTACGGGCCCTCGGCGCCCGAGACGGACCAGTTCGGGAAGTAGGACGTCTTCACCAGGATCGGCTGGCCGGTCCGGTCCACGTCGAAGCTGATCGACAGGTCGTCCTCGTCGACGTTCGTGACGCGGGTGCGGGGCAGGACCCTGCGGGCCGGCTCCTCGCCCCGCTCGATGCGCTGCCACCCCTCCGGCCCACGCGGCGCGAGCACGACGTCCAGCGCCTCGGGGTCGTTGTACCAAGCGACCGCGTCCCGCTGCCATGCGGGGTTGGCGTCGGACATCCCGTCGAGCACGGCCGGTTGGTAGCGCAGCGGCTCGACCAGGTCGCTGTTCGCGATCTGGTACACGTGCCATGGCGGCGACTCGGCGATCTCGGTGAGGTCCGGGTGCCGGCTCGCGGCCTCCACGGCCTGGTCGGAGAACGCCATGTAGTACTTGACGCCGAAGATCTGCAGGTGCTCGATCCCCTTGTCGAGGTCGAAGCCGCTGTACTCCATCGGCCGCTCGGGCAGGTCGCGCACCGGGTTCGACGGCTTCACCGACGTCTCCGCCGCGTTGAGGAAGTGGAACGGCGTCGAGCCCGCGCTCTCGAAGTACAGGCCCTCCATCGAGCCGATGCAGCCGTCGGTCCAGAACGGCAGCAGCATCATCGCCATCGGCGTGCCGTACCGGTTGAGGGTCTCGTCGTACTCCCAGTGCGCACGACCGCAGCCCTCCTCCTCACCGACCTCCTGCATCGTCGTCATGACCGCGCGGTACTCGGGGTAGTCGGGCTTGCGCTCGTAGCCCGAGTAGTTCCAGGCCGCCCAGCCGTCGACGAAGCTGCGGTCGGTGGACTCGAGGAACAACCACCGGTACACGCCGTCGTCGCCCACCCTCCCGCCCGGCAGCACGTGCAGCGGCAGGGCCACGATGACGATCGCGGCGACCCCGGCCACGACGGCGCCGACGTGCTCGGCCAGCCGACGGCGCCACTCCACGCGGGCGTCGACGATCACCGCGATCGATCGCACCACCTCGGACACGCCGATGGCGGCGAGCATGTACAGGCACAGGTAGTAGAAGGGCAGCAGCCGGGCGTTCCAGATGTGCACCGGCGACGCCGCGTCGATCCAGAAGCCGACCGCGAACAGGCTCCCCACGAGCCCGAAGAAGGCCCCGGCCCGGATCCAGAACGCGAGCGACAGCACGAGGCCGACCAGCGCCAGCACCACGACCCAGCGCTGGCCGTCGGGCAGCAGGGCGTCCTGGTAGCCGGTGAGCTTCTCCCAGCCCATGTCGGTGAGGTAGCCACGGCGCAGCACGAACGGGATCGACCAGAACGCGGTCAGCAGGCACCCCACGGCGAGGACCGGCGCGGCGAACACCACCCGCTTCCAGTCGAAGCGGAGCAGCACGAGCACCACCGCGCCGACGATGGCGAAGAACGCCGGGATGGCGTGGCAGAGGACGACCAGCGCGAGCAGCACGCTGGCCAGGGCCCGGTGCTTGCCGTCCTCGAGCCCGCGGGCCAGCACCCCGAAGAACACCAGGGCCAGCGAGAGGCTGATCGAGAAGCTGTACTCGCCGGCCAGCGTGGAGGCCGCGTTGCCGCCGTAGATCGTCCAGGCCCGATCGAACACGAACGGCACCGTCGCCACCGCGAGCAGCGGCGGGCCCGGGAAGGGCAGCCGCATGAGCCGGCCCATCACGTAGGCGGCCAGCGGCATCGACACGAGCCCGAGGACCGTGACCAGCTTCAGCGCGATGCCGTACGGCAGGACCACGTCGAACAGCAGCACGAGGAGCGCCGGGGGGAGCATGTAGAACTGGAACGCGGGGAAGCCGGCGTACCAGTCGGGCGTCCAGCCGGTGATGCGGCCGTGGGGCAGCAGGCTGTCCCGGATGTACGCGGGGCCCCACACGTGCGCCCCCATGTCGCCGCCGGCCGGCGTCGTCTTGGCGAAGATCAGGTCGGGGTGCAGCTGCAGCAGCACGAACGTGCAGCACCCGAGGACCACGAGCGCGCCGAGCCAGGACTCCGCGGAGATGCGCCGAAGGCGGCTCGGCGAGGCGGGTTCGTCGACGTCCTCGAGCGCGACGACCGGCGCGGGCGACTCGTCGAGGACCGACATGGGGGTCGATTGTTCCATTCAGAGCGCGAGAAGGGCGATCACGGTCACCATGTTGAAGGCCACGTGGGCGGCGATGGCCGGGCCCAGGCGGCCGTGGCGGACGACCAGGGCGCCGGCCACGGCCCCGAAGAGGGCCAACGCCGGGAGCTGCAGGAGCTGGGCGTGGCTCAGGCCGAAGACCACCGCCGTGATGGCGACCGACACCCCGGCGGACAGCCCCCGCTTCCGCAGCGCGCCCAGCATGAGCCCTCGGTAGAAGACCTCCTCGACGATCGGGGCGCCGATGCCGACGATGAGGAAGAGCAGCACCACACCGATCGCGCCGTCCGCCCGGTCCGTGAGCTCGCGGGCGGGCTCCTCGAGGTCGGTGCTCGTCTTGTCCAGCAGCTCGAGCAGCGGCCAGTACAGCAGCGGGAGCGCGACCAGCTGGAGGGCGGCGCCGAGGCTCCCCCCGACCCAGAGGTCCCGCCACCGGGCTCGCAGGTCCAGGTCGGCGACGAGGCCGCCGCCCTTGCGCCGGGTGGCGTACCACGGGACGCCGAGGAGCCCCACCCAGAGGCCGGCCTGGGACAGCAGGACCAGGGACAGCGGGAGCTCGTCCACCTGGTCGACGCTGCGGTCGGTCGCCGCGAGCACGATCGAGAGCACGACCTGGGACACGGCCAGGCCGATGGCCATGCCGGCGAGGACGTCGCCGAGGCCCCACCGCCGGTCGCGCACCGGCTCCGGCGCTGTCACAGCGGGGAGGCTAGGGGGTTCCCTACGAGGCGATGGCGCGCAGGCGGGTGCGACGCTCGTCCCGCAGGGCCCAGCCCATGGGGACCCGGAGGGCGTCGGCGTGCTCCGTGCAGAGGTCGTACCGCATGGGGTGGGCTTCGCGGTGGAGGCCCTCGACCCACACCATCTGCCCGGCGTAGTCGTACGTCAGGGTGGCCGACGCGCTGACGCTGCAGGAGGGCTTGGCGCAGGTGCGGCTGCTCATGGCGTCCGACGGTACCGAGCGGCCCCTGGTGGTTCGCGGATGCCCTGGCCCCCCTATCCTTGTCCCATGAGCCCTGAGGGCCTCCCCCCGCCGCCGCCCCCGCCCCCGCGCGACCAGCGCGGCCCCGGCCGCGGCTTCCGGCCGGACTCGGGGATGCCCAAGTGGGGCCTGTGGGCCCTCCTGGGCCTCACCCTGCTCGTGGTGGTGCTCCCGAGCCTGCTGTCCAGCACGGACCAGGAGAAGGTCGAGTACTCGACGTTCATGGCCCAGGTCCGCCAGGGTCAGGTCGAGAGCATCGAGGTCGACAACACCGACGGGGCGATCACGGGCGAGCTGAAGGACGGCAACGAGTTCCGCACGACGGGCCCGCTCGAGGGCGGCCTGCCCGAGTCGGACCTCACGGTGCTCCGGGACAACGGGGTCGAGGTGGCGTACAAGACGCCGCAGCCCGGGTTCCTCACGTCGCTCCTGCCGTTCCTGATCCCGGTCGCCATCTTCGTGGCGTTCTTCTGGTTCATGCAGCGACGTGCCCAGAGCCAGATGGGCGGGATCATGTCCATCGGCCGCTCGCGGGCCAAGACGTACTCCACCGAGCGCCCGGGCACGACGTTCGCCGACGTCGCCGGCTACGACGGCGTGAAGCAGGACATCAAGGAGGTCGTCGACTTCCTCAAGACGCCGGACCGCTTCCGCGAGATCGGTGCCCGCATCCCGAAGGGCGTCCTGCTCGTCGGCCCCCCCGGCACGGGCAAGACGCTCATCGCCCGGGCGGTGGCGGGCGAGGCCGGCGTGCCGTTCCTCTCGGTCACCGGCTCGGACTTCATGGAGATGTTCGTCGGCGTGGGCGCCAGCCGCGTCCGGGACCTGTTCGCCAGCGCGAAGAAGATGGGCCGGGCGATCATCTTCGTGGACGAGATCGACTCCATCGGCCGCAAGCGGGGCGCGGGGCTCGGCGGTGGCCACGACGAGCGCGAGCAGACCCTCAACCAGATGCTCTCGGAGATGGACGGCTTCGAGGCCACCGAGGGCATCGTCATGATCGCGGCCACGAACCGGCCGGACATCCTCGACCCGGCCCTCCTGCGGCCCGGCCGCTTCGACCGCCAGGTCGTCGTGCCGCTCCCGGAGCTGAGCGAGCGCGAGGCGATCCTCCGGGTCCACGCCAAGTCCAAGCGCCTGGCCAGCGACGTCGAGCTCGAGGTCGTGGCCCGAGGCACCCCGGGCATGTCCGGCGCCGACCTGGCCAACCTCGTCAACGAGGCCGCCCTGTTCGCGGTGCGGGCCGGCGAGGACCAGATCTTCATGCGCCACTTCGAGATGGCGCGCGACCGGGTGCTCATGGGCGCACGCCGGGAGTCGATGGCGCTGGCCGACCGGGAGAAGGAGGTCATCGCCTACCACGAGGCCGGGCACGAGGTCGCGGCGGCGGTGCTCCCGAACGCGGACCCGGTCCATAAGGTCACGATCCTGCCGATGGGCATGGCGCTGGGCGTCACGCAGCAGCTGCCCCTCGACGAGCGCCACATCTACCGCCAGGACTACATCGAGGACAGCCTCGTGGTCCGCATGGGCGGCCGCATCGCGGAGGAGCTCGTGTTCGGCGTCATCTCCACCGGCGCCAACAACGACCTCGTCGGCTCCACCGAGCTGGCCCGCAAGATGGTGCGCGAGTGGGGCATGTCGACCCGCGTGGGACCGATGGCGTGGGGCTCGCAGGGCGCCGTGTTCCTGGGTGACGACCTCATGCACACGCGCGACTACTCGGACGAGACCGCCCGGGTGATCGACGAGGAGGTCGAGCGGATCCTGCGCGAGCAGGAGGACCACTGCCGCGAGGTGCTGAACGAGCACCGCAACGGCCTCGACCTCGTGGCCCGCTCGCTCCTCGAGCACGAGACGATCGACGGGTCAGAGGTGTACCGGCTCGTCGAGCTGGGCTCCGGCGGCCGCACGGCGGTCCAGGAGTTCGGCGAGTGGCGGCCGTCCGACGGCCGGGGCGAGGGCTCGGGCCGCCTGGCCGACGAGGAGCCCGCCGTCACCCACGCCTCCACCAGCGGCAACGACCCCGAGCGCCGGGCCTGAGACGACTCGGGCGCAGGCCGGAGCCGGGCGGCTTCGCCGACCCGGGCGGAGGCACTTGCGGAGGCGAGCCCAGCGCCGAAGGCGCCCGCGACCGGAGCAAGCGTCGACGCAGCTCAGTGGTCCGGGCACGGGCCCGGGGTCGAACCAGGCTCCCGTAGCTCGGCGACCGCCGCCCACAGGTCGGTGGCCGTGATCGGGCCCACCCAGCTCTGGCGGACCACGCCGCTGGCGTCGGCCACGACCGTGGTGGGGACGGCCTCGATCCGATAGCGGTCGTGGAGGTCCCGCCGGGCCGCCACCTCCACCTCCTGCACGGAGACGTCGGCGCAGGCGAGGTGGCGGGCCCGGTCCCACACGCCGGCACAGCTGGTGCACGTCGCGCTGGTGAACACGGCCACCAGCCACGGGGCCTCGGACCGGTCGAAGTCGGTCCGGTCGAGCTGCTGGGGCACCGCGTACCCGGTGCGCACCGGTGCGTCCGGCCGGCGCCGTCGCTGCACGAGCGCGGCCACGCCGAGGACGATCGCGGCGAGCACGATGGCGGTGAGGGCGCGCTCCACCCGCCGAGTGTGGCACCGAGCCGGACTGGCGGACTACCTGCACCGTTGCTGCAGAATGACCCGCCATGGGGGAGACCGCACCGGAGAAGCTGCCGTTCCTCGTCCGCGTCTTCCGGGAGCCGATGTGGGTCCTCGGCCTGGTCATCCTCGTCGACGAGATGGACAAGAACATCGTCCGCGGGCTCATCACGCCGCTGAAGGAGGAGTTCGGCGTCGGCGACCTCGGGATCAGCGTGCTGCTGTCCCTGGCCCTGCTCTTCAACGGCATCATCACCGTCCCGGCCGGCTACCTCGCCGACCGGTGGGTGCGCACCAGGGCGATCGGCCACACGGTCATCGGCTGGTCGGGCCTGACCGCCGCGGGCGCCGCCTCGGTGAGCTTCCCGATGCTGGTGGGCCTGCGCTCGGCCCTCGGGTTCGGGCAGGCGATCACCGAGCCGTCCGCCGCGTCGCTGATCGGCGACTACTACCCCACGGAGGAACGGGGGAAGGCGTTCTCGATCCAGCAGATGATGCTGTTCGTCGGCGCCGGCCTCGGCATCGGCGTGGGCGGGGCCATCGGCGCGACGCTCGGTTGGCGCTGGGCCCTCGTCATCATGGCGTTGCCAGGCGCGCTCGTCGCGGTGCTCGTGTACCGCATGCGCGAGCCGCGCCGGGGCGCCGCCGACATGCTCGCCGCGATCGGCGCCGCGCCGACCGACCCCGACGAGAACCCCGCGTTGTTCGAGGGGGGCTTCGGCCAGTTCTGCCGCGACATGTGGGACAGCCTCAAGGCCGACATGCGGACGATCCTGTCGATCCGCACCATGAAGTACGCCCTCGTCGGCGTCGCCGCCATCCTGTTCACGATCACCGCGGTCGCCGCATGGCTGCCGCAGTTCTACGAGCGACAGCTCGGCGTGAAGCCCGGCATCGGCGAGGGCTGGGTCGGGCTCGTCGCGCTGGCCGGCGTGCCGGGCGTGCTCCTCGGCGGGCGTGCGGCGGACCGGTGGGCACCGAAGATGCAGGGCGGGCGCCTCGCCCTCCCCGCCATCTGCCTGTTCGTGGGCCTGTCGATCTTCAGCCTCGGGTACCTCGTGAAGCCGACCGTGCCCGAAGACGTGCGGGCGGCCCAGGTCGTCGCCGACGCCCGGGCCGACGAGGCCGGGCAGGTGGTCGACGACCTGCGGGCGGCCGGCGCGTCGGCGGCGGCCGTCGACCAGGCCGACGAGGCGGCCGAGGAGGCGCGCGAGGACGCGGACGACGTGGGCCGGGAGGCACTCGGCTACGACTCGACGATCTTCCTGCTCGTGCTGCTGAGCCAGCTCATCGGCTTCGGCATCGTCTGCATGGCCATCCCCGGCCTACGGGCGGGGCTCACCGACGCGGTGCCGGCCCACCTGCGGGGCACCGGCTTCGGCGCCTTCAACCTCGCCGCCGTCGTCTTCGGCCAGGCCGCGGCGCCCTTCGTCGTCGGCGGGCTGTCGGCCGCCTTCGACGAGAACCTGCGCACGGCCCTGTCGCTCGTCACGCCGATCTCGCTGGGCGGTGCCCTCGTGCTCTACCGGGCCCGCAAGTTCCTCGACGAGGACATGAACAAGATCATGATGGCGGTGCTGCAGGCACTGCAGGACGAGCAGGACCGCCACCAGGCGGCCGCGTCAGCCCTCGACCGGGCTGGGGACGACGACGTCGCTGGCTAACGGGATCCCCATCGACTGGGAGATCCCGTCCCCGCCGACGCGGTAGAGGCCCCGCTCGACGACGATCGCCCGCGACGCGATGACGACGAGCGGGAGGTCCTCCCGCTCGACGTGGTCGGCGAGGCGGATGGCGACGCGGGCGCCCGGCGCCAGCTCCAGATCCTGCAGGCCCTGGATGGCCAGCTCCTGGCCGTTGGCCAGCGCGATGACGCTGTAGGTCACCGGCTCGTCGATCGAGGCGTTCAGGATCGTGACGAACTCGTCCCGGTCGTCGGACACGCCGCCGCCTGGCAGGAACCACTGGGGCGCGGCCAGCGGCGCCCCGAGGGTGACCGCCACCCCGCTGCGCTCGGCCTCCTCGGTGGCCGCCACGGCTCGCTCCGCGACGACGGGCACGCCGTTGAGCGAGCGCACGATCGTGCTGTGCCCGACGCCCGACGTGATGCGGTCCTCTTGGTGGAGGTTGACGATCGCGTAGCGCGTCGGCGCCACCGTCAGCTCGAAGGGCTCCGGCGTCCCGTTGGTCTCGGGGTCGTCGTGGCGGACCTCCACCTCGACCTCGGCGACCCGCTCCCCGGGGTTGTAGACCACGATCTGCTCCTGCAGCCCTTCGCCCACGAGGCCGTCCGGGAACAGCCAGGTGAGGGCGGAGGCGGGCGCGCCCAGGCCGATCGTCATGCCCTCGCGGCCGTCGACCCCGCTGAAGGTCTGGATGCGGTCGACGACGACGCGGCCGCCCCGCACGGTGATCTTGGCCGACACCTGCTCCTTGCGGGTGACGTCCTCGTCGACGTAGGCGCCGACCACGCTCCGGCCCGGCACGACGAAGCCGGTGAACCGGGCGGTGTCCCGCACGCCGTCGTCGGTCGCGAACGCGATGTCGACGGTGGCATCGTCCGGGAAGGGGTTCATGAACACGAGGAGCTCGCGCGCGCCGCGCGTCGTCACGCCCCACGGGACGGACCACGTCGGCGACGCGGTCGTGGCGCACGGCGCGGTGGCCCGCCCGAGCGACCCGCGGATCTCGTGCTCCACGGCGACCTCGCCGCCCTCGACCTCGACGATCGCGCCCGCCAGCGGCGCCTCGACGATGTCGCGCAGGAAGAAGGCGATGCGGCTCTTGGGTCCGACCGCGACCACCGCCGGCTCGGGGATCGCGGGCCGCGCCGTCGTGGCGGTCGACGTCGTCGTGGTCGACCTCGTCGTGGAGGTCGTGGAGGCGCCGGCGTCGGTCACCGCGGGCGCGGGGGCGATCTCGCCCGGCAGCGCGGTGATCGTGACGGTGCGGCGCCGATCGCTCGGGTTCTGGACGAGGAGCACGTGGTCGCCGAACCCGTCCTCGGTGGCGGTGCCGCCGGCGCAGTACCAGGTCGACGA
>DATFFY010000044.1:0-4651 GCA_035249805.1 Acidimicrobiales bacterium
CGCGGCGCAGCGCCGTCTGCAGCACGGCCAGCGCCTGCGGGCCGAGCTCGTCGAGCCCCCGGTTGCGGTGGCGGCGGGTGCCGAGGTCGACCTGGGCCAGCACCTCGGTCCCCTCGAGCTCGGCGATGTCGATGAGGAGGCCGAGGTCCACGCCGTACCCCTGGACGAACGGCAACCGCTCGAGGAGCGACCGGCGCCCGGCGTACTCCCCGGCGAGGGGCTGCACGATCGAGGACAGGTGCGGGTACAGCAGCGCGATGCTCGGTCGGGCCACGAGCTCGGTGACGCGGCCACCGCCGTGCGGGGCCAGGCCGACCGGTCGGTCGTAGAAGCCCTTCACGAAGTCGACCTCCCGCCGCGTGAGCAGGGGGCCCAGGAGGCCCGTGACGAAGCGCGGGCCGAAGTCGGTGATGTCCGCGTCGCACCACACGATGAGGTCGCCCTCCGCCGCGGCGACGGACTTCCACAGCGCCTCGCCCTTGCCCTCGCCCGGCCCCAGCTCGGGCAGGACCTCGTCCACGGCCACGACCCGCGCGCCCGCGTCGGCCGCGGCCCGGGCGGTGCCGTCGGTGGAGTGGTCGTCCACCACGAGGACCTCGTCGACGAGTCCGATGCGCTCCACGAGCGTGCGTCGGATCGTGGCGACGATGGGCCCGACGGTGTCGGCCTCGTCCCGGGCGGGCAGGCACACGGACACGACGTGCCCCTCGCGCGCCTTGCGCTCCGCGAGCGGCTCGGCGGCGAAGTCCTCGTGGTGGAAGGTCCGGATCATGGGCCGCCGCACGGCGTCATGCATATCTGGCCGTCCCCCGGCGCGACAACCTTGTGGAGGGCCCGGATAGCCTCCCGGGATGGCCGTCAGCGTCCGCATCCCGACCACCCTCCGCACCCTCACCGGGGGCCAGGCGGAGGTGTCCGTCGACGGCTCGACCGTCGGCGACGTCCTCAAGGCGATCGACGCCGCCCACCCCGGCTTCGCCGAGCGGATCCTGGACGAGCAGGGCAGCCTGCGGCGCTTCGTGAACGTGTTCGTGGCCGACGACGACGTCCGGTTCCTCCAGGGCCTGGCCACGCCGGTGCCGGACGGCGCCGAGGTGGCCATCATCCCGGCCGTTGCGGGCGGTTAGCAGTCTCCGGTTGCGAGTGCTGACGACGGGTGGTTGACTAGCAGTCGCTCACCGCGACTGCTAACGGAAACGACCCGGAGGAAGCCCGCCGATGCCCAAGATCATCGCCTTCGACGAGGAGGCCCGTCGGGGTCTCGAGACCGGCATGAACAAGCTGGCCGACGCGGTCCGCGTCACCCTCGGCCCCAAGGGCCGCAACGTGGTCCTCGAGAAGAAGTGGGGCGCCCCCACGATCACGAACGACGGCGTCTCCATCGCCAAGGAGATCGACCTCGAGGACCCCTTCGAGAAGATCGGCGCCGAGCTGGTCAAGGAGGTGGCGAAGAAGACCGACGACGTCGCGGGCGACGGCACCACCACCGCCACCGTCCTCGCCTGGGCGATGGTCCGGCACGGCCTCAAGAACGTGGCCGCCGGGGCCAACCCGATGGAGCTCAAGAAGGGCATCGAGTCCGCCGTCGAGACCGCGGTCTCCGCCATCCGCGACGTGGCCGTCGAGGTCGACTCGAAGGACCAGATCGCCCAGGTCGCCAGCATCTCCGCCGCCGACCCCGAGATCGGCGAGACGATCTCCGAGGCCATCGACAAGGTCGGCAAGGACGGTGTGATCACCGTCGAGGAGAGCCAGACCTTCGGCATCGAGATGGACCTCGTCGAGGGCATGCGCTTCGACAAGGGCTACATCTCGCCGTACTTCGTCACCGACCCCGACCGGATGGAAGCCGTCCTCGACGACGCGTACATCCTCCTCGTCGGCACGAAGATCACCGCCGTGCGCGACCTGCTCCCGGTGCTGGAGAAGGTCATGCAGTCCGGCAAGCCGCTCGTCGTCATCTCCGAGGACGTCGAGGGCGAGGCCCTCGCCACGCTGGTCGTGAACAAGATCCGCGGGACGTTCCGCTCGGTCGCCGTCAAGGCCCCCGGCTTCGGCGAGCGCCGCAAGGCGATGCTCCAGGACATGGCCATCCTCACCGGCGGCCAGGTCATCACCGAGGAGGTCGGCCTCAAGCTCGAGAACACCACCCTCGACCTGCTCGGCAAGGCGACGAAGGTCATCGTCACCAAGGACGAGACCACGATCGTGCAGGGCTCGGGTGAGGACGCCGAGATCAAGGCCCGCATCCAGCAGATCAAGAACGAGATCGAGAACACCGACTCGGACTACGACCGCGAGAAGCTGCAGGAGCGCCTCGCGAAGCTTTCCGGTGGCGTCGCCGTCCTCAAGGTCGGTGCCGCCACCGAGGTCGAGCTGAAGGAGAAGAAGCACCGCATCGAGGACGCGGTGTCCACCACCAAGGCCGCCATCGAGGAGGGTGTGGTCGCCGGCGGCGGCACCACGCTCCTGCGGGCCCAGGCCAAGGTGCTCGACCAGCTCAAGAAGCTGAAGGGCGACGAGCAGACCGGGGCCCGCATCGTGGCCTCGGCGCTCGAGGAGCCGCTGAAGCAGATCGCGGTGAACGCCGGGCTCGAGGGCGGCGTGGTCGTCGAGCGGGTCCGCTCGCTCGACACGGCCACCGAGGGCCTCAACGCCGCCACCGGCGAGTACGAGGACCTGGCCAAGGCCGGCATCATCGACGCCGCCAAGGTCACCCGCTCGGCCCTGCAGAACGCAGCGTCGATCGCGGCCCTCTTCCTCACGACCGAGGCCGTGATCGCCGACAAGCCCGAGAAGGAAGCCCCCGCCATGCCCGGCGGCGGCATGGAGGACTTCTAGGAACGCGTCGACCTGATCCCGTCCGTCGGTCCGTAGAGTCGGGCCGATGGACGGGACGAGGGTCGTGCTGGTCCGCCACGGGCACTCCGTGGCGCAGGAGGAGGGGTTCCTCAGCGGGCACGACACGTGCAAGGGCCTCTCGGATCTCGGTCGGAAGCAGGTCGAGGCCCTGCGCGACCGGTTGGGACGCACGGGTGAGCTGGCCGGCGCGGCGGCGCTCTACGCCTCGATCCTGCCGCGGGCCATCGAGACGGCGGAGCTGCTCGCCCCGGTCGTCGGCGGCCACGCCGTGCGGACCGACTGCGGGTTCTGCGAGGCGCACGTCGGCGAGGCCGAGGGCAAGCCGTACGCCGAGCTGTTGGAGGGCCTTCCCGAGGAGTGGGACGAGGAGCGCCGGCCGTTCGAGGGTTGGGAGACCTGGCGGGAGATGGGGGAGCGGGTGGCCCGCTCGCTCGACGCCACGATCGAGCAGCACCTCGGTCAGACGATCGTGATCGCCTGCCACGGCGGCGTGATCGTGCACGCGATGCAGCGGTGGCTGGCCCTCGAGGCGCCGAACCGGGCCGGCGCCGCGTGGTTCGCCCCCGCCAACAGCTCGCTCACCGAGTTCCGCGGCGCGCCGAACCCGTACCGCTCGGGGACCTTGGCGGTGGAGCTGGTCCGGTACAACGACCACGCCCACCTGGCCGGGCGGGACCTCTAGGTCACCAGCCCGGGCCGCGGGGCCCGGCGGGAGGGATCCACCGCGGGTCCACCTCGTCCTCGGGCTCGAGCGGCCGCATCGCGAGGTCGATCGCGCTCCACAGCGTCTGCGAGCTGCCGAAGAAGAGGATCGGGGTGAGGCCGGCCACGAGGAAGCAGGCGACGAAGATGGGCAGGGCCCGGCGCTGCTCCCACGTGATGATGAACGCCACGACCATCGTCATCATCAGCAGGCCCAGGGTGACGACGGTGTTCATGCCGAGCGCGCCGATCCAATGGCCCTCCTCCCGCTTGAACGGGAAGTTGCAGCGCGGGCAGCGGTCCTTGACGCTGAAGAACGAGTCGAACCCGCCCGAGGAGCCGCACAGCGGGCATCGGCGGAGCAGGCCCCGCACGAGCATGCGCACCACGCCGACCGGCTTCGGCTGCGGCTCGTCCACCGCGGCCAGGGTACGGCCGGTCCGGGGCGGTGGGTACCTTGGCCCCATGCCCCGGGGCCGCACCGCGAAGGTGCTCACGCAGCGCTGGGACGGCCGCGCCCTGCGCCGGCGCCCCGACGAGCTGATCGTGGAGGAGCCCCTCGAGGTGCGGCTCGACGACCACCTCGTCGGCACGACGATGCGCACCCCGGGGCACGACTTCGAGCTGGCCGTGGGGCTCGTCCACGGGGACGGTCTCCTCGCCGGTGCGCCGGTGGTGGCCTGCCGCTACTGCGGCACGGGGAGCGCGGTCGACAGCGAGTTCAACGTGGTGAGCGTCGACACCGGCGGCGCGGCCCCGGCCCCCGCCAGCCGGCTCTCCACGACCACCGCAGCCTGCGGCCTGTGCGGGTCGACGGCGATCGACGAGCTGCGCGACCGGATCGCACCGATCCCGGTCGGGCACCCGTGGCCTGTCGAGCTCCTCGCGCGGGTCCCCGCGCTCGTGCACCCCGGCCAAGACCTCTTCGCGAGCACCGGCGCGGTCCACGCGGCGGCCGCCTTCGACCGCACCGGCGCCCCGCTGGTGGTCCGAGAGGACATCGGTCGCCACAACGCCGTCGACAAGGTGGTCGGCCGTCGGCTCCTCGACGGGCACCTTCCGGCCACCGACCTCGGCCTGTACGTCA
>DATFFY010000045.1:0-8573 GCA_035249805.1 Acidimicrobiales bacterium
GGGCCGGCGCCGGCCAGCGCGGCGCCGTCGAGCCGGACGGTGCCCTGGTAGGCGAGGCCGCCGGTCAGGGCGCGGGCGAGGGAGGTCTTGCCGGCGCCGGTCGGGCCGACGACGGCCACGAGCCACCCGCGCTGCACGGCGAACGAGACGTCGTCGAGGAGGACCTTTCCGCCGCTGGTGCGGGCGCTGATCCCGTCGACCTCGAGGATCGGGTGCTCCGTCGCCTGGAGCGGGGGCCGGCGGTGGCGACCCCGTGTCCGGGTTGTCGCATGGTGGGAGGTTTCGGGCACCTCCCCACCATCGGCGTCGCGGCCCCAGGTGGACATGGGCCATCAGGCCCTTTTTCGCCGGCAGCCGACGTTGGGGGCACGAGGGGTTCGATCGGGGTCCCAGGTGCCCCGAACCGCTCACCCCGATGACGTTGGGGGCAAGAAGGCGTGCCTTGGGCCCCCCGGTGCCCCCAACCTCGAGTGTCACACCCCTCGGACGATGCTGGTCGGGCGCCTTCCCCCGCCGGTCCACCACGGACGATCGAGGTGCCAATGTCCATCGACACCAGGCGGAGCGCGGTCGCGCGCCGCATCGAGGCGCTGCTCGCGAAGGCAGCGTCGACCGAGTTCAGCGACGAGGCGGAAGCGTGCGCTGCGAAGGCGCAGGAGCTCATGGCTCGCCACGCCATCGACGAAGCGATGCTGCGACCGCCCGGCACCGTCGGAGCCGACGAGGTCGTGATCCGAACGATCTACGCAGCGCGCCCGTACGCGAGCGCTCGCAGCGCGCTCCTCGGTGCCATCGCGAGCAACAACCACTGCCGGCTCATCCTGCACGACACGAGCACCAGCGGTCGGCGGTGCACGTTGATCGGCCACGCCACGGATGTGCGCTACGTCGAGTCGCTGTTCCCGGTGCTGTCCGTCCATGCGACGCGGGCGCTGTTCGACGCCGACCCAGGCGTGCGCCCGAAGAGCTACCGCCACGGCTTCCTGCTGGCGTACGCGGCCAGGATCGGCGAGCGCCTGCGAGCTGCGAGCGAGACGGCCCGAGGCGAGGCGGAGCAGGAGTCAGGCCGATCGCTGGGCCTCGTCCTCGTCGAGCGCTGGTCAGCGGTCGATCGAGTCGTCCGCACCGAGTTCCCGTTCCTCTGGCACAGCCGCCGCCAGGTGTCGTCGAGCGCCGGCTTCCCCGGCGGACGCGCCGCGGCCGATCGAGCGCCCCTGGCCCACAGGCCGATCGGCGTCCGCCCGGGCCTGCCGCGGGGGATGCAGTGACGTTCCGGGCGGGTGACGACGCCATCGCTCGACTGAGCCGCAAGCAGCACGGGACCTGGAACCGCCGACAGGCGCGTGCCCGGGGGCTCACCCCGACGATGGTCAAGACACGGCTGCGCAACGGCTCGTGGGTCGCCCTCGACAACGGCGTGTACGGGCACACCGCTGCGCCGCCCACCTGGGAGCGCTCTGTCATGGCCGCCGTGCTGGCGGAGCCGTGGGCCGTCGCTTCGCACCGGTGCGGTGCCGTGCTCCACGAGCTCGCCGGGTTCCGTCGAGGACGACCGGAGGTGACGGTCCGCCCTGGCGCCAACGCCCGCGGGCGCTTGGCCATCGTGCACCGGGGCATCGACGTCCGGGTGACGACGGTGCGAGGGATCCCGGCCGCGCGCCTCGAGCAGATCTTCATCGACCTCGCCCAGGTCGTGAGCGAGCGTCGGCTCCGCGACGCGCTCGCGGCCCGCGCCGACGGTGACCGATCCGTCGTCGATGCCGTGCGCGACCGATACTGCGAGCTGGCGCCGAAAGGTGGTCGTGATCTCCGCGCGCTTCGTTCCGTCCTGCTCCGCTTCGGTTCGGGCGCGGCACCCGATCCGAGCGAGCTCGAGACCCGCCTCGCGATCGCCCTGCGGGAGGCGATGCTCACCGACGCCGCATGGCAGGCTCCGTTCCCGGGCCGAGCACCAGGCCCGAGCAGGGTCGATGTGCTCGTCGAGGACCTGCGCCTGGTCGTCGAGGCCGATGGACGGCTGTGGCACACCCGGATCGAGGACTTCGAGCGCGATCGACGACGAGACGCGGAGGCCGCCGCGGCGGGCTACCTGACCCTGCGCTTCACCTGGCACCAGCTGGTCGCCGACGCCTCCTGGGTCCGCAGGATCCTCCTCGAGACGGCCCAGCGTCGACGCAGCGAGGTTCGGGGCATGGAGCGGCCGAAGCGGGCCCGAGCTGCCCCGAACCCGGCGGCCGCGTGACGTTCGGGGCAGTGGCGGGTCGAATCGAACTCCTCGTGCCCCGAACGTGCGCTCTGGCCTAGCTGAACCTGCGCATGTGGACGTTCAGGACCAGGCCCATCGCGACGAAGGCGGTGAGCGTGCTGGACCCGCCGTAGCTCATGAAGGGCAAGGGGATGCCGGTGACCGGCATGATCCCCATCGTCATCCCGACGTTCTCGAAGACCTGGAACACGAACATCGCCAGCACCCCGACGCACACGAGGGTGCCGAGGGGGTCGCGGGACATCTGAGCGGTCCGCCAGATGCGCCAGGCGATGACGCCGAGCAGGGCCAGGAGGGTGGCCGAGCCGACGAAGCCGAGCTCCTCGCCCACCGCCGTGAAGATGAAGTCCGTGTGCTGCTCGGGCACCAGGTCGAGCCGGGTCTGCGTGCCGTTGAAGAGGCCCTTGCCCAGGAAGCTGCCGGAGCCGATGGAGATCTCGGCCTGGTCGACGTTGTACGTGGCGCCCGTGCAGTCGGGGTTCTGCTGGTCGAGGAACGACGAGAGGCGGCACTGCTGGTACGTCTCGAGCATCCCGGAGTTGAGGACGAGGGCGAGGCCGCCCACCCCGACCGCCGTCAGCACGATGATGTGCCGGGCGCGGGCGCCGCCGATCAGCAGCATCGCCATGCCCACCCCGACGAACACGAGGGCGGTGCCCAGGTCGGGCTGCAACAGGATCAGGGCCATCGGGATCGCGACGGTCCCGAGGATCGTGATGATGCGCCCGACGTCGAGGTCCGCGTCGAAGTTCGCGATGACGGACGCGAGCGTCACGATCACGACGATCTTCGCCAGCTCCGACGGCTGCAGCTGGAACGGCCCCATCTGGAACCACGCCTGGGTGCCCTTCCGCTCGCTGCCGAGGCCGCTCACGACGAGGAGCAGCGCGAGGAGGATGCCGCCGTAGACGAACGGGGCGACCTCCCGATAGCGGCGGTAGTCGACCATCGCCGTGAGGAGCATCGCCCCCGCGCCGACGGCCATGAACAGCAGCTGCTTGCTGAGGAAGCTCGTGTCGAAGTCGTCGGGGTTGCGCCCGCGGGTCGCGCTGAAGATCATGAGGCACCCGAGCGCGCCGACGGCGGCGACGCACCCGACCAGGACGAGGTCGATGTGGCGCCACGGCGAGGACGGGTTGCGGGACAGGCGGCCGAGCGCACCGGGTGCCACTCGGGAGCGCGAGCCGAACGTCGTCGTGGCCATCAGTCGCGCACGTCCCCGGGATCCGGTGAGAGATCGGCGATCTCCGTCACCACGCCGCCCTCGGGGGCGGGAGGCAGGGGGACGGAGCCGGACAGCACGTCGAACAGCCGGCGGGCCACCGGGGCGGCCGCGCCGCCGCCGTAGCCCGACTCCTCCATGAACACCGAGATGGCGTAGTGCGGGTCGACGGCGGGGCCGAAGGCGCCGAACACGGCGGTCGGCGCCTTGCCGTTCACCTGCGCGGTGCCGGTCTTCGCGGCGATCGGGAACACGTCGTTGCGGAACCCGCTGAAGGCGCCGACCGCGGTCCCGCCCTCTTGCGTGGTCACGCCCACGAGGCCGTCGATGATCGCCTGGCGCCACTCGGGCGACATCTCGATCGTGCTCTCCTGGACGGGCTCGATGGTCCGCTTCGTCTCGCCCGTCTCCCCGTCGCGGATCTCCCGCACCACCTGCGGCAGCCAGCGCGCGCCGCCGTTGCCGAGGGTGCCGTAGGCGGAGGCCAGCTGGAGCGGGGTCACGAGCACCTCGCCCTGCCCGATGGCCATGTTCACGCTCTTGCCCGTGCGCCAGGCTGCGGCGTCCTCGTCGCAGCTGACCTGCTCGCAGTACTCCTCCAGCCACGCCGGTGAGGGGATGCGGCCGCTCTTCTCGTCCGACAGATCGATCCCCGTGTCGCTGTGGAAGCCCCACCGCTTCAGCCGGTCGGCGAAGCCCTCGGGGCCGCCGACGCCGTCCTGCTCGATCCAGAACCGGGCACCGAGGTCGTAGTAGTAGAAGTCCGACGACACCGTGAGCGAGCGCCGCAGGTCGACCGTGCCGAAGGCCTTCCGGCGGTCGTTCTCGAAGAAGCAGGAGTCCCCTCGGCAGTTCGGCACCCGGAACTCCCCCGTGTCGAACACGGTGCGGCTCGGCGTGAGGAGGCCGGCCTCGAGGCCGGCGACGGCGCTGAAGGGCTTGAAGGTCGAACCGGGCGCGTACTGGCCCTGGAGGGCCCAGTTGTTGAGCGGGTAGTGGTTGACCGGGTCGTTGAGGAACGCCCACTCGCTGCCGCTGATCCCGTCGACGAAGTCGGCCGGGGCGAAGCTCGGATACGACGCCATCGCGATCACGCCGCCGTTGAGGGGGTCGAGCACCACCGCGGAGCCGACGGCGCCGACCGGCGAAGCGTCACAGCCGGCGCAGCCCCGCTTGCTGGCGCGCTCGAGACCGCTCTGGAGCGCCTGCTCGGCCACCGCCTGCACGTCGATGCTCAGGTTGAGCACGAGGTCGTCGCCGGCGATCGGGAGGGAGCTCCCCTCCTCGATCACCCGCACCGGGTTCCCGTCGGCATCCACCTCGAGGCGCTGGATGCCCGGGGTCCCGCGGAGCTCGGCCTCGTACACCTTCTCGACCCCGTACTTCCCGATCTCGTCGTTCAGCGTGTACGGCTTGTCCCGCCTGAGCTCGTCCGGGGCGCCGTCGAGCTCCTCCTTCGTGATCTTGCCCGTGTACCCGACGACGTGCGCGGCGAGGCGACCGTACGGGTAGTGCCGCACCGCCACGCGCTGCGCCGCCACCGAGGGGAGCTCCGCGGCGTGCTCGTCGATCCAGATCTTGAGGTCCTCGGGCACGTCGCTCGCGATCGGGACGGGGACGTACGGGCTGAAGCGCTGGTCGGCGATCCGCTCCTCGAGCTGCTCGACGGTCTTGGGAATGCCCGACCGGGCCAGCGCGTCCGCGACCTTCGTGAGGACGATCTCGCGGTCGTCGTCGTCGAGCTCCTCCAGTGCGGAGCGGTCGACGGTGACCTGCACCGAGATGCGGTTGTCGACGATCACCTTGCCGTCGCGATCGAGGATGCGACCGCGGGGCGCCTCGACGGCGACCACGCGGATGCGGTTCGCCTCCGCCGCCACCTGGGACTCGTCGGACGCCATCACCTGGAGGTACCAGAGGCGGGCGAACAGCGCGGCGAACAGGGAGAACGCGACGATCCCGAGGATCGACAGGCGGAGGCGGGGCGAGTCGCCGGTCACCGGTACACCGCGCGGTGGCGGACGCTGTCCTGCGTGCCCGTCGCCCACCGGACGGCCCGGATGGTCGGCGCGGCCACGAGGGTGTTGAGCACGGCGACGACGATGGCCACCTTCGGCACGCTCACGCCGAGGAACTCCACGCCCACCATCGTCCCGAGCACGACGTACAGGATGACACCGAGGAGGCTCCCCGCCGTCGCGGTCGCGAGGGGGATCCACCAGGCCGCCCTGAGGACGGTGTCCTGGAGCGAGCCGACCACGAAGGCGATCAGGGCGTAGGTCAGCGCCGACAGCCCGAAGGGCGTCTGCAGGAGGAGGTCGTACCCGAGACCGCTCGCGAACCCGACCGCGGCGCCCCGCTCGGGGCCGGCGGCCAGGCCGGACGCCACCGCGATCAGGAGCATCAGGTCGGCTTGGACCCCGAGCACCTGGAGGTGGGGTCCGAACCCGACCTGGAGCGTGAGGCCCACCACCAGCAGGAACGACACGCGGGTGGCCACGATGAGCGGACCGATGGGGGTCACGGCGGGGGCTCCCACAGCAGGACGGTCACGAAGGTCAGCCGGGAGGTGTCCACGAACGGCTCGACGATGAGGTCGAGCGTCAGCCCTCCGCCGGCCGGCTTGGTGCCCCGCACGGTGCCGACCGGGATCTGGGCCGGGAAGGTGCTGCGGTCGGCTCCGCTCGTGACGAGCTCGCCTCCGGGCTCGAGGTCGGTGTCGCCGTCGAGGCCGGTGTCCACGACCAGGGGATCGCCCTCCCCCGCCCCGCGGGCGGTGCCGGGCACGCCCTCGGGCAGGAGGCGGACGCCCACGGCGAAGTCGGGGTCGGAGAGCAGCTGCACCACCGAGCGGGAGGCCGTGGCCTGCACGACCTTGCCCACGAGCCCGGCGGCGCTGACCACCGGCATGCCCTCCCGGATCCCGTCCTCGGTCCCCTTGGAGAGCTCGACGGTGTGGGCGAAGTTCGACACGGGACCGGACACGACCCGGGCCCGGATGCCCTGGATGTCCCCGATCCAGGGGATGCCCAGCTCGTCCGACAGGGCATCCAGCTCCTCACTGGCCGTGTGCTCCAGCACCCGCTGGCCTTCCATCTCCTCGAGGCGCTCCCGCAGGCGCTCGTTCTCCTCCTTCAGGTCGCCGTAGTCGGTGATCCCGTTCCAGCCGTTCGAGAACGGCTCGGAGATCGTGTCGGCCACGCCCCGGAGCGGCGAGAACACGGTGCCCGCGACGCGCCGGGCGCCCTCGACGATGCCCGAGTCCCGGAAGTCGAGCGTGAGGACCGCCAGCGACGTGAGGATCAGCAGCGCGAGCGTGAGTCGAGACCGGCCGGTGCGCCGAGGGAGTGCCACAGGTGGCGAGAGAGCTAGTGCTGTGTCGACGAGAAGAGGACGCCCTTGAGCGCCTCGAACTCCTCGAGCGACTGCCCGGACCCGATCGCCACCGCGTGGAGCGGGTCGGGTGCGATCACGATCGGCATCCCGGTCTCGTGGTGCAGCCGCGCCTGCAGCCCGTGGAGGAGCGCGCCGCCGCCGGCGAGCATGATGCCCTTCTCCATGATGTCGGCGGCGAGCTCCGGGGGCGTCTTGTCGAGCGTGACCTTCACGGCGTCCGTGATGGCCGACACCGGCTCCTCCATCGCCTCACGGATCTCCTCCGTGGTCGTGACGATGGTCTTCGGGAGCCCGGTGACGAGATCGCGGCCGCGGATCTCGGCGTGCAGCTCCTCCTCGAGGGGCCACGCCGAGCCGAGCGCGATCTTCACCTCCTCAGCCGTGCGATCGCCGACGGCGAGGCTGTACTCCTTCTTGATGAACTGCACGATCGAGTCGTCGAGCTCGTCGCCCCCGACCCGCACCGACTGGCTCGCGACGATGCCACCGAGCGAGATGACCGCCACCTCGGTGGTGCCACCGCCGATGTCGACGATCATGTTGCCCGTGGGCTCCTGCACCGGGAGCCCGGCACCGATCGCCGCCGCCATCGGCTCCTCGATGATGTAGGCGGGCTTGCGGGCGCCGGCGTACTCGGCGGCCTCCTGGACGGCCCGCTGCTCCACGCCGGTGATGCCCGACGGGACGCAGATCACCATCCGCGGCTTGCTCCAGCGGCGGTTGTTCACCTTCTGGATGAAGTACCGGAGCATCTTCTCGCAGATCTCGAAGTCGGCGATCACGCCGTCCTTGAGCGGCCGGATGGCCTGGATGTGCGAGGGGGTGCGGCCGATCATCCGCTTGGCCTCGACGCCGACGGCGAGGGGCCGGCCGTCCCGGACGTTCACCGCGACCACCGAGGGCTCGTTGAGGACGATCCCCCGCCCCCGGACATAGACCACGGTGTTCGCGGTGCCGAGGTCGACCGCCATGTCGCGGCCCATGATCGAGGAGAGGACGTTCTCGGACATCGCGGAATCGGCTTTCGCTGGCACCACCGGGGTTCGGGGGAGCCTACTCGTGGTGCTCCGACCACGGGAAGGGGCGATCGGCGGTCCCTGACCCTACGCGCCGAAACGAGATCGCAACAATCGCGTCCCCTAGAGGGCGGGGAACCAGAGCGCGATCTCGCGGGCGGCGGACTCGTGGCTGTCCGAGGCGTGGACCAGGTTCTCCGTGGTGGTCGTGGCGAAGTCGCCCCGGATGGTGCCCGGCGCCGCGTCGTCGACCTTCGTCGCGCCGACCAGCATCCGCACCAGCGAGAACGTGTTGTCCGCGGGCCCCTCGACGATCATGGCGAACACCGCCGAGCGGGTGAGGAAGGTCACCAGCTCACCGAAGAACGGCTTCTCGGCGTGCTCGGCGTAGTGCTCCTCGGCGAGGGCCTGCTCGACCCGCCGCAGCTCGGCGGCCACGAGCGCGAGGCCCTTGCGCTCGAGGCGCCCCACGATCTCGCCGACGAGGCCGCGCTCGACCGCGTCGGGCTTGCACATCACGAAGGTCCGGTTCATCGAGCCGAACCTACGTGACGACCAGGCCCGGGATCGAACGGGCGGCGGCCCGGGCCGCGCCCACCGTGTAGAGCGAGCCGGTGACGACCACGACGTCGTCGCCGCCGGCGCGGTCGAGCGCAGCCATCATCGCCTCGCC
>DATFFY010000046.1:0-2816 GCA_035249805.1 Acidimicrobiales bacterium
GTCGGTCGGTACACCCGTCGTTCCACCGCGCCCATGGCGGTGCCGAACCGCGCCAGCGGGTGCGGCACCGACGCCGGCGGCTCCCCCAGCACCCGGTCCAGCAACAGCCCCAAGGACGCGCCCCGTAGCCGGCCCACCAAGGTCGATCCGGTCATCGCTGCCACCCCCCACCTGAACCCGCGACGCTGCGGCCACACGTCCGTGTGCCCGGCATCGCGAGTTCGATGGGGTGGACGCGCGACAGACCCGAGCCGTCACGCACCCGGGACGACCGATCCGAACTCGCGACGGAGCGGACACGGTTCCGTGTCTCAGGCGTCGCGGGTTCGATGGGGGTGGGTCGGCCGACGGTCACCATGCGGCGGCCACCAGGAGGCCGGCGGTCTCGGCGACGAGACCGGTCGCGCCCAGCACGTCGCCGGTGTGGCCGCCGAGCCGCACGCGGGCGAGCTCGAGCACGAGCAGGCCGGCGACGACGGCTGCCGCGAACCCGAACGCCCCCGCCCACGACGAACCGAGCGCGACGAGCACGAGGGCGAGGTTGCCGCCGATCAGAGCGGTGGCCAGGGCGACGGGGCCCGGGGTGCGCAGATCCGCGCCGTCCGCATCGGCGCCGAGGAACGCGGAGGCCAAGCCGCCCTCGGCCCGCGCGTACGGCAGGACGGACAGCGCCACCGCCATCAGCGTGCGCGACGCGCACCAGAGGCCGGCCACGAGCAGCACGTCGGGTTCGAGCGACGCGAGCGCGGCCCAGCGCAGCAGCAGCACGACGGGCACGACGCCGAGCGCGAACGCGCCGACGGTCGGCTCGGCCATCACGGCCAGTCGGCGTTCGCGGGACAGGTGCGGCAGGAGGCCGTCGGCGCTGTCGGCCAGCCCGTCGAGGTGGAGGAGGCCCGTGAGGGCCAGGTCGACGGCCACCACGACCGCCGCGGCCACCGCCGGCGACCAGATCTCCCCGGCCACCCACCACGACGTGCCCACGGCGAGGCCGACGACCGTGCCGGCCAGCGGGAACCACGAGACCGCGGCGGGGCTCGGCCGGCGGGCCCGGCCCGTGATCGTGAGGAAGCCGAGCGCCTCGATCACCAGGGGCTCGCCTCCAGGGACAGCACCCGCCCGGCCACCACGAGCAGCACCTGGTCCGCGACGGCGGCCACCGCGACGTTCACGTCGCCCAGCTGCTCGCGGAAGCGGCGCCCGACCTCCGTGGCGGGGTGCACCCCGAAGCCGACCTCGTCGCTCACGAGGACCGTGTCCCCCGTCCGGGCCGCGAGCGCGGCCAGCAGCGCGGGCACGTCGGGGTCCTCACCGCCGTAGGCCGCCACCCAGGTCCCCAGCGAGTCGACCAGCGCGGTGCCGACGGACGACGTCAGCGCGCCGCCGATGTCCGTCCCGCACTCGATGGTGCGCCACGCGCCGGGCCGGCGGGCGCGGTGGAGCTCGATGCGGGCGAGGAAGTCGGCGTCGTCCGGGTCGACGACGGCCGGGGCGATGTAGGTCGTGGGCATCGGCATCCGCTTGACCATCCGCTCGGCCAGCGCGGACTTGCCCGATCGTGCGCCCCCGAGGACGAGCGTCAGCGCCATGTCACGGCTCGCATCAGTAGTCGATCCCCTTCTTGGCCCGGATGCCCTGCTTGTACGCGTGCTTGCGCTCGCCCATGTCGGTCACGGTGTCGGCGAGGTCGACGAGCGCCTCGGGCGCGTTGCGGCCGGTGCACACGACGTTGACGTGCGACGGGCGCTCCCGGATCGTGGCCAGCACGTCGGCCTGGTCGATCCAGCCCCAGTTGATCGGATAGGTCACCTCGTCGAGCACGACGAGCTGGTGGTCGCCGGCCTGGATGATCGCCTTCGCCTGGGCCCACGCCCCGGCGGCCACGGCCTGGTCGAGCGTGAGGTCCTCGGAGTCCCACGTGAAGCCCTCGCCCATGGCCCACCAGTCCACGCCCAGCTGGCGGCACACCTTCTCCTCCCCCGTCTTCCACGAGCCCGACTTGAGGAACTGCACGACGGCGACCGGCCACCCGCGGCCGACGCCCCGCACCACGACGCCGATGGCAGCCGACGTCTTCCCCTTGCCGTTGCCCGTGTTGACGAGCACGAGCGACGGCGCCCGGCGGAGGTCGTCGGGACGAGGGTCGTCGGTCGGGACGTCCTCGGGTTCGCGAGCAGGGGTCATGGAGCTGTCTCCTCGGTCGGTTCTCGCGACGGAGAGCACACACTTGTGTGGGTCTGGCGTCGCGACAACGCAGTGGTGTCCTCGCGCCAGGGGATGACGACGAGGTTCCCGCGGTGGCGGATCACGTCGACGCGGGCGCCGTAGTGGTGGGCGAGCTGCGGGCCGGTGAGCACCTGCACCGCCGGCCCGGAGAGGGCGACGCGGCCGTCCGCCAGGAGGACGAGGTGGTCCGCGTACTGGGCGGCCAGGGTGAGGTCGTGCATGGTCGACACGACGGTGAGCCCGAGCCGGCGGCGCAGGTCGTCGACGAGCTCGAGCGTCTCCTGGCCGTGGGCGATGTCGAGGGCGGTGGTGGGCTCGTCGAGGAACAGCAGCGTGGCGCCCTGTGCGAGCCCGCGGGCCAGCACCGCCCGCTGGCGCTCGCCGCCCGAGAGCGTGTCCAGCGAGCGGTCGGCCAGCCCGTCGAGGTCGAGGCGGGTGAGGGCCTCGTCCACGAGGTCGAGGTCGCGCCGGGTCTCGCGGCCGAGGGGCCCGAGGTGGGCGGTGCGGCCGAGGAGCACGTAGTGGGCGACGGTCATGGCCGCCGGCAGCACGGGCACCTGCGGGACGAGGGCGACGGTGCGGGCCCGCGC
>DATFFY010000047.1:0-4272 GCA_035249805.1 Acidimicrobiales bacterium
GACGCGGCGGTCACGGGCGTCGACACGGTGCACGTCGTGTCGATCCTGTCGTGGCGCTACCGCGACCCCGGCCTCCTCGCCGCGCAGCGCCTCGGCGCCGACCCGCGGCGCACGACGCTCTCCGGCATGGGCGGCAACAGCCCCCAGACGCTCGTGAACCTGGCCTGCCTCGACATCCAGGCGGGCCGGTCCGACCTCGTGCTCCTCGGTGGGGCCGAGGCGTGGCGCACCCGCACCAGCGCGCGCAAGGACCAGGACGAGCTCGAGTGGACCAAGCAGGGCGACGACGTGCCCCAGGCCGAGGCCACCACCGCCGACGTCACCATGACGGCGCCGGGCGAGCAGGCCCGCGGCGTGGTGATGCCCGTGCAGGTGTACCCGATCTTCGAGCAGGCGCTGCGGGTCGGGCTCGGCCGCAGCATCGAGGATCACGCCGCCGTGATCTCCGACCTCTGGTCGCGGTTCAGCGAGGTGGCCGCCACGAACCCGCACGCGTGGATCCAGCGGGCGTACACGCCCGAGGAGATCCGCACGCCGACGCCGGAGAACCGGATGATCGGCCTGCCGTACACGAAGCTCATGAACTCGAACAACGCGGTCGAGCAGGGCGCCGCGCTGCTGCTGTGCTCGGCGGAGCGGGCCGAGGCGCTCGGGGTGCCCCGCGATCGCTGGGTGTTCCCGTGGAGCGGGACCGACGCCCACGACCACTACTTCGTCTCGGAGCGCGATGACCTGCGCTCCTCCCCCGCCATCCGGCTGGCCGGCCGGGACGCCCTTGCGCTGGCCGGCATCGGCATCGACGACATCGCCCACGTCGACCTGTACTCGTGCTTCCCGTCGGCCGTCGAGGTCGGCGCCGCCGAGCTCGGCCTCGGCCTGGACCGGCAGCTCACCGTGACCGGGGGCCTCTCCTTCGCGGGCGGGCCGTGGAACGACTACGTCACCCATGGGATCGCCGCGATGGCCGGCGTGCTCCGCGAGGACCCCGGCAGCCTCGGCCTCGTCACGGCGAACGGTGGCTTCATCACGAAGCACGCGATCGGCGTGTACGGCACCGAGCCGCCGGCCACGCCGTTCCGGCACGCGGATCCGCAGGCCGAGGTGGACGCGCTCCCCCGCCGCACCCTCTGCGAAGAACCCGACGGCCCGATCGACATCGAGTCCTGGACGGTGGTGCACGATCGCGACGGCGCGCCCGACAGCGGCTTCGTCGTCGGCCTCCTCGCCGACGGCCAGCGGGCGTGGGGCACGACCCGCGCCGCGGCCCAGCTCCAGGTGCTCGTCGGCGAGGAGCTCGCCGGCCGCAAGGCCGACCTCCGCCCGGACGGCTCCTTCGAGCTGTCCTGACCCGAGTCGATAGGTCCGACGCCGGGTCGCCCGAGTGAATGGGTCCGGCATTCCGGACTGACTCACTCAGCCGCGGCCAGGCCGGACCTGTTCACTCGCCCTACAGCAGTCTCGGTTGGCCGGCGGCGACGATCTCGTCGGCCGGCAGCGGGCCCTCCCGCAGGACCCGCCACGGCTGGGTTGTGGCATCGATGACGGTCGACGCCCGGCCCTCGAGCGCACCCTCGTCGATGATGACCCGCACACCTGGCAACGCCAGGATCGCCTCGTCGGCGGTGACGACGGTCGGCTCGCCGTGCCGGTTGGCGCTGGTCGCCGCCACCGGCCCGACCCGCTCGGCGATCGCCCGGACCAGCGGGTGGTCGGGCACCCGCAGGCCGACGGTCGCCGCGGGCTCACCGAGGTGCAGCTCCACCCCCTCACGGCGCGGCAGCACCAGGGTGAGCGGCCCCGGCCACCAACGCTCGCCCACCGCGCGGAGGGCGGGCTCGTCCTGGACCGCCACGAGCGACGCGGCCTGGCGGACGTCGGTGCACAGGACCGCCACCGGCGCCGCGGTGGACCGGCCCTTCACGGCGAAGAGCTCGTCCATCGCCCTCTCGTCCCCCGGGAGGGCGGCGAGGCCGTAGACGGTGTCGGTCGGCAGGAGCACCACCTCGCCGGCGAGCAGCGCCTCCACCGCGGCGTCGGCCGCGCCGTCCGGGTCCTCGAGCGCATCGACGTGCAGGCGAGCGGTCATGAGCGAGGCCGGAGCCGGGCGGCTCCGCCGACCCGAGCGGAGGCACGTGCGGCGGCGAGCCCGGCGCCGGAGGTGCCTGCGACCGGAGCGAGCATGAGCGCAGTCAACCACGCCGCGCGACGAGGGCCCGGTCCCGCTTGGTGAGGTCCCGTCGGACCTCGAGGTGGTCGAACCCGGCCGCCCGGGCGAGATCCGCGGCTGCCGCGCCCTGGTCGTCGCCGATCTCGACCACGAGGGTGCCCTCACCTCGCAGCCAGTCCGGCGCGCCGCCGACGATCGTGCGGATGTGGTCGAGGCCGTCGGCGCCGCCGTAGAGCGCGAGCGCCGGCTCGTGGTCGCGCACCTGGCGCGCGACGAGCGCGTCGTCGGGGACGTAGGGCGGGTTGGCGACGACGACGTCGAACGTGCCCCGCAGGTCCTCGGGCAGGGCGTCGTACCAGTCCCCTTCGACGAGCCGGACCACTGCGCCTCGCCGACCGAGGGCGGCGGTGTTGGCTCGGGCGACCGTGAGCGCGCCCGGCGACGCGTCGGTCGCCCACACCTCGACGTCGGGCCAGCGCTCGGCCGCGATGGACAGCGCGATCGCGCCGGAGCCCGTCCCGAGGTCGACGACGCGACCGCCGGCCGGGACGGCGTCGATGGCGATCCCGGCCACCACCTCCGTCTCCGGCCGCGGGATCAGCACCCGCGGGTCCACGTAGAGGTCGAGCGTGCGGAACCCCCACTGCCCGAGCACGTACTGCAGGGGCTCGCCCGCGTGGCGGCGCTCGACCATCGCCTCGAAGGAGGCGGCCTGGCGCTCGTCGGCGACCCCGTCGAGGACGGCCACCTGCTCGGCCGCGGTCAGCCCGCTGGCCTGCTCGACGATCCAGCGGACCTCCTGGTCGTCCCCGAGCCGCTCCCGGGCCTCGTCCCGGAGCCGGCGCCAGGTGCGGGTCACCCGCCGGCGCTGAGGCGCGCCGTCTGCTCGGCCGCGACGAGCGGGTCGATCACCTCGTCGAGCTCGCCGGCGAGCACCTTGTCCAACTTGTAGAGCGTGAGGCCGATGCGGTGGTCGGTGACGCGGTTCTCCTTGAAGTTGTACGTCCGGATCTTCTCCGACCGGCCGCCGCCCCCGACCTGGCCCTTGCGGGCGTCGGACTGCTCGGCGGCCTGGCGGTCCTGCTCCATCTTCAGCAGCCGGCTCCGGAGCACCTGCATCGCCTTGGCCCGGTTCTGGATCTGGCTCTTCTCGTCCTGCATCGCGACGACGAGGCCGGTCGGCTTGTGCGTGATGCGCACGGCCGAGTCCGTGGTGTTGACGCTCTGCCCGCCCGGGCCCGAGGACCGGTACACGTCGACCTGCAGGTCGTTCGGGTCGATGTCGACCTCGACCTCCTGCGCCTCGGGCAGCACGGTGACGGTGGCCGACGACGTGTGGATGCGGCCCTGGCTCTCGGTGACCGGGACCCGCTGCACGCGGTGCGGGCCCCCCTCCTGGTGCATCCGGGGCCACACCCCGTCGCCCCGCAGCAGGAAGGTGATGTCGTTGTAGCCCCCCATGTCCGAGGGGACGGAGCCGAGCACCTCGAGCTTCCACCCCATCCGTCCGGCGTAGCCCTGGTACATCTCGAACAGGTCGCGGGCGAAGAGGTTGGCCTCCTCGCCGCCCTCGGCGCCGCGGATCTCGACGATCACGTTCTTCCCCGCGTTGGGGTCGGGCGGGAGGAGCAGGACCTTGAGCTCGGCCTCGAGCCGCTCGACGTCGCGCTCGGCGTCGGCGGCCATCTCCCGCACCTCTTCGCGCTCGTCGCCCTCGAGGTCGCTGAGCATCTCCTTCGCGGTCTCGAGGTCCTCCGTGCGCTGTCGCAGCTCTCGCGTGCGCTCGACGATGGCCTCGAGCTCCCGGTACCGCCGGGCGACCTCCTGGTAGCGCGGCTGGTCCGCGATGAGCGCGGGGTCGCCGAGGCGCGCCTCGACGTCCACGAACTCCCGCTCCAGCTCCTCGAGGCGCTCCAGCATCGTCACAAGGGTACGGGCCGACCGGACAGGTCAGCGGCGCCAGTCGCCCTCGAGGGCGACGACGCGGGCCGGGCGGTGCAGCCGGGCCGCGAGCGCGCGGGTGACCGGGTGGGCATCGCGCTCGGGGACGACGACGAGGAGCTCGGCGTCGGGGTCGAGGAGGAGCCGGGTGTCGGCCGCGGCGG